>NZ_PSTO01000012.1:0-95901 GCF_002930975.1 Rathayibacter sp. AY1A3
GCCGGAGCGGCTCCGCTTCGCCGCCGTTCCCTCCTCGGCCGAGCTCGCCGCGGCCGTCGACGGCGTCGCGACCTGGTTCACCGACCCGCACGGAGCCGCGGCAGGACGGGGTGGGGAAACACGGGCGTCACACGGGTGGGGTTCACTGGGGGGAGACGCCCGACGGGCGCGGGACGGAGGCGCGGCATGGACCTGAACACGATCCAGCGCGTCCGGGTGGTGCGCGAGCGCTCCGAGCTGGCGGGCCGCGGGCCGCGCTCAGCGGTCATCGGAGGCGGCTCCTGGGTGTTCTCCCTCCCCCACGACCACCTCGACGAGCTCCTCGACCTGCAGGGATTCGCGTGGGAGCCGATCGTGCGCACGGACGCCGGGCTCTCGATCGCGGCGACCTGCACGCTCAGCGAGCTCGCCGCGATGCCCGACGCGGGCGACACCGCCCATCCGCTCTTCTTCCAGTGCTGCACGGCACTGCTGGGCTCCTTCAAGATCTGGAACGTCGCCACTGTCGGCGGCAACATCGCCAACGCCCTGCCCGCAGGACCGATGATCAGCCTCGCCGCCGCGCTCGACGCCACCGCCCTCGTCTGGCGGGCCGACGGCTCGGACGTCGCCGTGCCGGTCGCCGAGCTCGTGACCGGCAACATGACCACTTCCCTGGCCCAGGACGACGTCATCCGCTCGATCGAGTTCCCGCTCTCCTCCCTCCGGGCGCGCACCGCGTTCCGCAAGACGGCGCTCTCCCCTCTCGGACGCTCCGGCGCCGTCGTCATCGGCCGCCTCGACACCGACGGCGCGTTCGTGCTCACGATCACCGCGGCGACCGTCCGGCCGGAGCGGCTCCGCTTCGCCGCCGTTCCCTCCTCGGCCGAGCTCGCCGCGGCCGTCGACGGCGTCGCGACCTGGTTCACCGACCCGCACGGAGCCGCCGACTGGCGCCACGCCGTCGTCCGCGTGCTCGCCGAGGAGATCCGCACCGAGCTGACCGGAGGCGCCCGATGAGGTTCACCGTCAACGGGGAGCCGGTCGACGCCTCCCCCCGCCCCGGCCAGGTGCTGCGCACCCTCCTCCGCGACCACGAGCACTTCGAGGTGAAGAAGGGGTGCGACGCCGGTGACTGCGGCGCCTGCTCCGTCCTCGTCGACGGGACGCCGTTCCACTCCTGCCTCTACCCCGCCCACCGCGTCGAGGGGCGCGAGGTGACGACAGCGGCCGGCCTCGGCACGCCCGAGGAGCCGAGCGCGGTGCAGGAGGCGTTCGTCGAGGCCGGCGCGTTCCAGTGCGGCTTCTGCACGGCCGGCATGGTGGTCACGGCCACGGCGCTCGACGGAGTCCGCGCCGAGGACGTGCCGCGGCTGATGAAGGGCAACCTCTGCCGGTGCACGGGCTACCGCCCCATCCGCGAGGCCGTGACGGGCGCCTGCGCGTCCGGGCACGGCGCGCACGCGGCCGAGCCGTCCGGAGCGGATCGCACGGAGGCCTCGGTCCGCGGACGGCACGCGGCCCCGCCGTCGGGTCTCACCCCCGTCCGCCGCACCGGTCGCCCGTCGGCCGAGGAGTCCCGGGTCGGCCGCTCGCTCGGCGCGCCCGCCGGCCGGCGGATCGTCCAGGGCCGCGAGCCGTTCACCCTCGACGTCGCCGTCCCCGGCCTGCTGCACCTGAAGGTCGTCCAGAGCCCGCACGCCCACGCGCGCATCCGCTCGATCGATACGGCCGCCGCCCGCGCGATGCGGGGCGTCGTCGCGGTCCTCACCGCCGAGGACGTCCCGGACGTCCTCTACTCCACCGCCCGCCACGAGTCCCGGCTCGACGACCCGGACGACACCCGCATGCTCGACACCGTCGTCCGGTTCCGCGGGCAGCGCGTGGCCGTGGTGGTCGCGGAGTCGGTGGCCGAGGCGGAGGCGGCCTGCCGCGCCGTCGAAGTCGACTACGAGGTGCTGCCCGCGGTCTTCGACCCGGAGGAGGCGCGCTCCCCCGGCGCGCCGCTCCTGCACGCCGACAAGGATCCGAT
The DNA here is from genome assembly GCF_002930975.1 of Rathayibacter sp. AY1A3. Lineage (NCBI taxonomy): Bacteria > Bacillati > Actinomycetota > Actinomycetes > Micrococcales > Microbacteriaceae > Rathayibacter > Rathayibacter sp. AY1A3. Next base: position 2,012 of record NZ_PSTO01000012.1, read on the forward strand.
CGCCTCGCGCATCGCCCGGCCGGAGGCGAACGTCGTCGCGGAGCTCCACGGAGAGCACGGGGACGTGGCCGCCGGACTCGCGGAGGCCGACGTGGTCGTCGAGGGCCGGTACTCGACCTCCCGGGTCGCGCACACGGCTCTCGAGACCCACGGCACCATCGGCTGGCTCGAGGGCGGAGAGCTGGTGCTGCGGACCTCGACGCAGGTGCCCTTCCTCGTGCGCGACGAGATCGCGCGCCTGTTCGACCGCGATCCGTCGACCGTCCGCGTCTTCACGGCACGGGTGGGCGGCGGCTTCGGCGGCAAGCAGGAGATCCTGACGGAGGACGTCGTCGCCCTCGCCGTGCTCGCCACCGGCCGGCCCGTGCAGTTCGAGTTCACCCGGAGCGACGAGTTCACGATGGCCCCCTGCCGACACCCGATGCGGGTCGGCGTCACGCTCGGCGCCCGGCGCGACGGACGGCTGACCGCCCTCGCCGTGGACGTGCTCTCGGACACCGGCGCCTACGGCAACCACGGACCCGGCGTGATGTTCCACGGCACCTCGGAGTCGGTCGCCGTCTACAGCGCGCCCAGCAAGCGCGTCGACGCGCAGGCCGTCTACACGAACAACCTCCCCTCGGGGGCGTTCCGCGGCTACGGCCTCGGGCAGGTGATCTTCGGCATCGAGTCGGCGATGGACGATCTCGCCCGCGAGCTCGGGATCGACCCGTTCGAGCTGCGGCGGATCAACGCGGTGCGCCCGGGCGAGCCGCTGGTGGTCACGCACGTCGAGGGCGACGACATCGGCTTCGCCTCCTACGGGCTCGACCAGTGCCTCGACCTCACCGAGGCGGCACTGGCCGGCGGCGGCGGCTCCCCCGCCCCCGACGGACCGGGGTGGCGGACAGGGCAGGGCACGGCACTGGCGATGATCGCCACCATCCCACCGCGGGGCCACTTCTCGGAGGCGACCGTCACCGTCGACGCCGAGGGAGTGCTGACCATCGGCGTCGGCACGGCCGAGTTCGGCAACGGGACGACCACCGTGCACACGCAGCTGGTCGCGAGCGCCTTCCGCGCCTCGGCCGACCGGGTGCGGATCCGCCAGTCCGACACGGACGCGGCCCGCTACGACACCGGAGCGTTCGGCAGCGCCGGCACGGTGGTCGCGGGCAAGGCCGTCCACTCGGCCGCGACGCGCCTCCTCGCCGAGCTGCAGGCGCTCGCCAAGCGGCTGACCGGGCACGACGAGACCTTCGAGCCCGACGACGAGGGCCTGCTCGCTCCGGACGGCACCCGGGTCGCGTTCGCCGATCTGGTCCGTGCGGCCGGCGGACCGGTCACCGCGACCGGGAGCGAGGACGGCGCTCAGCGCTCGCTCGCGTTCAACGTCCAGGGCTTCCGCGTCGCGGTGCACGAGCCGACGGGCGAGGTGCGGATCCTGCAGTCGGTCCAGGCGGCCGACGCCGGCTTCGTGATCAACCCGGCGCAGTGCCGCGGGCAGGTCGAGGGCGGAGTGGCGCAGGCGATCGGCTCGGCACTGTACGAGGAGGTGATCCTCGACGGCGAGGGCACCGTGACCACGGCGATCCTCCGGAACTACCACATCCCGCAGATGGCGGACGTGCCCGAGACCGAGGTGCTCTTCGCGGACACCGCCGACGAGCTCGGGCCGTTCGGCGCGAAGTCGATGAGCGAGGCGCCCTACAACCCGGTCGCCCCCGCACTCGCCAACGCCGTCCGCGACGCGATCGGCGTGCGGCCGACCGAGCTGCCGCTCTCCCGCGACCGGATCTGGCGGCTCCTGCACCCGGACGCCGCCCCGGTCGCGTCCGTCGAGGCGGAGGCGCCGCCCGGTTGAACGACGACGGGCTGAGCGCCGATCGGCTGCCGCAGCTCAGACGCGCGACGCCAGCTCCGTGCTCGCGCGGGCGACCTCGCGGGCGATCGCGTCCTCGTCCGCGTTCACCAGCCGTCCCTCCCGCACCGTCGGGCGACCCTGCACCAGGAGCAGGCTCAGCGGGGGCTGCGCTCCGAGTGCGAGCGCCGCGACCGGGTCCGCGATGCCCGCGTGCTCGATCCCGTCGATCCGCCAGACCGCGAGGTCGGCGAGCTTGCCGACCTCGATCGAGCCGATCTCGTCCTGCCGGCCGAGCACCCGGGCCCCGCCGATGGTGGCCACCGAGAGCGCCTGCCGGGCGCTCATCCGGTCGGCGCCGGCGCGCAGGCGGTTCATCAGCACCGCGGCGCGGATCTCGGAGCCGAGCTGACCGGACTCGTTCGACGCCGCGCCGTCCACGCCGAGGCCGACCGGGGCTCCCGCAGCCAGCAGCTGCGGGATCGGCGCGATGCCCGCCGCGAGCCGGCCGTTCGAGGACGGGCAGTGCGCGACTCCGGTGCCCGTGGCCGCGAACTTCGCGATCGCGTCGGCGTCGAGGTGGACGCAGTGCGCCATCCAGACGTCATCGCCGAGCCAGCCGAGCGACTCCAGGTGGTCGGTGGGCGAGAGGCCGAACGCCTCCCGCGTGTAGGCGTCCTCCTCCACGGTCTCGGAGCCGTGGGTGTGCAGCCGGACCCCGAGCTGACGGGCGAGGACGGCCGACTCGCGCAGCAGGTCGGTGGTCACCGAGAAGGGCGAGCACGGGGCGATCGCGACCCGCACCATCGCGTCGGCGGAGGCGTCGTGGTACCGCTGGACCGCCTCTCCACTGGCCTGGAGCGCGGCCGCCGTGGTCTCGACGGCGAAGTCCGGCGGGAGGCCGCCCCGGGACTCGCCGAGGTCCATCGACCCGCGGGTCGCGTGCAGCCGGAGGCCGAGGGTGCCGGCCGCGTCGACGATGCCGCCGACGATGTCGCCGGAGCCCCGCGGGAAGACGTAATGGTGGTCGGCGACGGTGCTGCAGCCGGACCGGGCGAGGACGCCCATCGCGCCGAGGGCGGCGGAGCGGGTCAGGTCGGCGTCGATGCGGGACCAGGCGGGGTAGAGCGCGACGAGCCAGTCGAAGAGGATCGAGTCCTGCGCCCAGCCGCGGGTGAGCCACTGGTAGAGGTGGTGGTGCGTGTTGACGAGCCCGGGAGTGAGCAGGTGGCCGCGGCCGTCGACCCGCGTGAGCGCGATCGCCTCCTGCGCCGGCAGGCCCGTCGGGGACCGTCCGTCGAGGGCCCACGCCGGAGGGTCGCCGGCTCCGACGGCGACGATGCGGGAGTCGTCGACGACGACGTGGCCGACGGGGTGCTCGGTCCCGTGCGCGTCGACGGTGGCGACGTGGGCTCCGGTGAGGACGTGGCGCTGCATGCCCCGAGCATGGCAGCGCGGTGTTTCGCGGCCGTTTCCCGCCGGAGTGCGAGCAGGCCGGCGCGATCACGACGGCGCGCCGTCAGGGGAGGACGTGCGGCTCAGCGCGCCGCGTGGATCGGGCCCGAGCGCCCCGCGAGCGGCTCCCCGGACGTCCCCGTGCGCGCAGCGAGGACCTCCGCGAGGATCGACACGGCCGTCTCCTCCGGCGTCGACGCGCCGATGTCCAGGCCGATCGGCGAGTGCAGGCGGGCGAGCGCCTCCTCCGTCACTCCCGCCTCGCGCAGCAGCCGCAGCCGCCGCTCGTGGGTGCGCCGCGATCCCATCGCGCCGACGTAGACGACCGGGAGCGCGAGCGCGGTCTCGAGCAGCGGGATGTCGAACTTCTCGTCGTGCGTGAGCACCGCGATCACGGTGCGCGAGTCGACCTCGGCGCGGGCGAGGTGGTCGGACGGCCACTCGACCACGACCTCGTCGGCGCCGGGGAAGCGCTCGGCGGTCGCGAACACCGGACGCGCGTCGCAGACGGTCACGCGGTAGCCGAGCAGGGATCCGGCGGAGCAGAGCGCGGCGGAGAAGTCGACGGCGCCGTAGATCAGCAGGCGCGGCCGCTCGGCGTGCACGATGTAGGCGATCTCGAGCTCGGCGCTCCGGCAGGCGGTCTCGACCGTGGCCGAGCGGCCGGAGGCCAGGCGCGCCTCGCGCTCGGCGAGGATGCGGCGGGCGGTGTCCTCGTCCAGGTGCGGGCCGACGACGTCCTGGAGGCGCGTCGCTCCGGTGAGGACGAGGCCGATCAGCTCCTCCGGGCCGCCGACGACGATCGCCAGCGCGGCCGAGCTGCCGGCGCGGGCGGCGCGCAGCTCGGCGAGGACCGCGGTGGAGCCGGAGTCGACGACCTGGCCGAACACGCGCAGCTGCCCCCCGCAGGACAGGCCCGCGGCGAAGGCCGCCTCGTCGTCGAAGCCGAAGTGCTCGGACGCGCTGCCCGAGTTGCCGAGCACCTCCTGGGCCAGCGCGTACGCCTGCGCCTCGACGCAGCCGCCGGAGATCGAGCCGATCGCGCGCCCCTCCGCGTCCACCGCCATCGAGGAGCCGAGAGCGCGGGGAGCCGAGCCGAAGACGTGCGTGACCGTGATGACCGCGACGCTCCCGCCCGCCTCGACGCGCTCGAGCAGGGGGTCGGCGATGTCGAGCACGACGGCCTCCTCTTCTCGGACGGGAGGCGACGGCGCCGGGGCTGCGGGGAGGCCGGGCGGAGCCGCCGACGGGCGCTCACACGCAGGAAACATGCCGAGTATAGGGTCGATCCATGCCTGACGACGCTCCCTTCCTCGACCTCGTGATCCGCGCCTCCGACGTGCTGACCGAGAACGGCCGGCGTCCGGCCAGCATCGCGATCGCCGAGGGCCTGATCGTCGCGGTCGGCGAGCGGGACGCCCCCTGGCGGACCACGGAGGAGATCGTCCTCCCCGAGGGCCAGGTCCTGATCCCGGGGATCGTCGACACCCACGTGCACGTCAACGAGCCGGGCCGCACGGAGTGGGAGGGCTTCGCCTCCGCCACCCGCGCGGCCGCCGCCGGGGGCGTCACCACGATCATCGACATGCCGCTGAACTCGATCCCGCCGACCACCACGGTGTCGGGGCTCGAGGCCAAGCGCGCGGCCGCCGGGCCGCAGGCGCAGGTGGACGTCGGATTCTGGGGCGGGGCGATCCCGTCGAACCTCGGCACGCTGCGCGAGCTCCACGACGCGGGCGTCTTCGGCTTCAAGTGCTTCCTCTCGCCGAGCGGAGTGGACGAGTTCCCGCACCTGAGCCGGGAGCAGCTCGTCGAGGCGATGCGCGAGATCGCCGCCTTCGACGGACTGCTGATCGTGCACGCCGAGGACCCGGCCGAGCTGGAGGCGAGCGCGCTGGAGCCCGGCGCCTCCTACGGCGCGTTCGTCGACTCCCGCCCGCCCGCCTCCGAGCGCAGCGCGATCCTGCACGTGATCGAGGCCGTCCGCGAGACCGGCTGCCGCGCGCACATCCTGCACCTCTCCTCCGCCGACGCGCTGCCGCTCCTGCGCGAGGCCAAGGCCGAGGGGCTGCCGATCACCGCCGAGACCTGCCCGCACTACCTCACCTTCGACGCCGGCTCGATCCCCGACGGCGGCACGCAGTTCAAGTGCTGCCCGCCGATCCGCGACGAGCGCAACCGCGAGCTGCTCTGGAAGGGGCTGCTCGACGGGACGATCGACATCATCGCCTCGGACCACTCCCCCGCCACCGCCGAGCTGAAGCTCCCCGCCGGCGGCGACTTCGGCGTCGCCTGGGGCGGGATCTCGGGACTCGAGCTGAGCTTCCGCGCGGTCTGGACCGGGGCCCGCGAGCGGGGCATCCCGCTCGAGCAGGTCGTCGCCTGGATGTCCACGGCGACCGCCGCGTTCGCCGGGCTCGGCCAGAAGGGCCTGCTGCACGCGGGGTCCGACGCCGACCTGGTCGCGTTCGACCCGGAGGCGCAGTGGCGCGTGGACGTCGACGCCCTCTCGCACCGGAACCCCGTCTCGGCCTACGAGGGCCGCGTCCTCCGCGGCGCCGTCGCCGCCACCTGGGTGGGCGGCCGCCGCGTCACCGCCGCGACGGTCCCGCCCGCCGGGCGCCTCCTCACCCGCCCCTGACCTCGACCCGCCGATCCCCCGCCTCCATGACGACACCTCGGGGAGCTCGACCGCTCACGCCGAGCGCCGCCGTGTCATCGGCAGGTTTCGAGCGTGTGAACGGAGGCGGGTCGGAGCCGCGGAGCGGGCGGATCGCACAAGACTCGGAGTCCCGGCGGCGGCTCCTCGGGATGCTCCGCCGGTGCGCGGAGCCCCCGGCAGGCGCGAGGCTGGCAGACGGGCTCGCAGGAGCCGCGAGCAGGACGGTCACCACCGCGTGACCGGGCCCGGCCGCACGGAACGGACAGGAGCGGACATGTCGATCATCCTCGGGGACCACCAGTACGGGAAGGCCGAGAACCGCGTCGTGCGGATCTACCGCGAGACCCCGCGGCATGAGATCCACGACGTCAACGTCTCCACGGCCCTCCGCGGCGACTTCGAGGCCGCGCACCGAGAGGGCGACCAGTCGGCCGTCCTGCCCACGGACACGCAGAAGCAGACGGCGTACGCCTTCGCCAAGGAGAAGGGCCTGCGCTCGATCGAGCCCTACGGCCTCGAGCTGGCCCGCCACTTCGTCGACGGCTACGAGCCCGTCCACGGCGCCCGCATCGAGATCGAGGAGTTCGCCTGGGAGCGCGTGCTGGTGGACGGGCGCGAGCACGACCACACCTGGGTCCGGAAGGGCCAGGAGACGCGGATCGCGTCGGTCACGGTCGAGGGCTCGGGCGAGGAGCGGCGGATGTGGATCACCGGCGGCTTCAAGGACCTCACGATCCTGAAGTCCACGGGGAGCGAGTTCCACGGCTTCCTCACCGACCCGTACACGGTCCTCCAGCCGACGAACGACCGGGTGATGGCGACCTCGCTGGTCGCGAAGTGGCGCTTCGCCCTGAGCGAGGACGAGATCGCGGCGATGGACTGGGAGGCGGTCTACGCGGGCGTCAAGGCGCTCATGACGAGCCGCTTCGCGACCGTGCACTCCCTCGCCCTCCAGCAGACGCTCTTCGAGATGGGGAAGGCGGTCCTGGAGGAGTACCCGCAGATCGTCGAGATCCGGATCTCCGCGCCGAACAAGCACCACTTCGTCTACGACCTCTCGCCCTTCGGCGTCGAGAACGACAACGAGGTCTTCCACGCCGCCGACCGCCCTTACGGGCTGATCCAGGCGAGCGTCACCCGCGACGACGCGCCGCCCGCGGGATCCGCCTGGACCGCCTACACGGGCCTGGTGTGACCGGCGCCGGGGGCGTCCACCGGGGGCACGTGCTGCACGTCGCCGGGGGTGCGACGCTCGCGACCGCGCGGGAGTCGCTGGTGTCGATCCCGGACGGCGCTCTCGCCGTGGACGAGGACGGCACGATCGCCTGGGTCGGTCCGTACCGCGAGCTGCCGGACCGCTTCGCGCTCCTGCCGGTCTCCGGCGACGCCGCGTCGATCCTGCTGCCCGGCTTCGTCGACGCGCACGTGCACTTCCCCCAGACGTTCTCGACCGACGGCTTCGGCGGCGGCCAGCTGCTCGAGTGGCTCGACCGGACGGTGTTCCCCTCGGAGGCGCGGCTCGCCGACCCGGAGTTCGCCGACGTCGTCGCGCGAGCCTTCACCCGGCGGCGGGTGGCCGCGGGCACGACCGCCGCGATGGTCTTCGGCTCCGCGTTCCCGGCCGCGCAGGACGCCCTCTTCGAGCGCACCCGCGAGGCGGGGCTGCGGATCGTGTCGGGGCGAGGGATCCAGACCACGGGCCCGGCCTCGGCGGCGCCCCTGATCACCTCGGAGGAGGAGGCGCTGACGCTCGCGTCGGAGGAGATCGACCGCTGGCACGGGAGGGACCCGCTCCTGCAGGTCGCGCTCGTCCCGCGGTTCTCGCTGTCCGTCACTCCCCGGACCCTCGGAGCGCTCGGCGACCTCTACGACGACGTCCGCGGACGCGGCGTCTACGTGCACAGCCACCTCAACGAGAACGACCGGCCCGGCGACGGCGAGATCGCCGCCGTGCTCGGCGCGTACGGCACCCGCAGCTACCTCGACACCTACGACGGGCTCTTCCTGCCCGGCTCCGCGCGCGGCGGCTCCTCCCTCCTCGGGCCGCGCACGATCCTCGCTCACGCCGTGCACTGCCAGGACGCGGAGCTGCACCGGATGGAGGAGACCGGCACCTCGATCGCCCACTGCCCGACCTCGCAGCAGTTCCTCGGCTCCGGCACCATGCCCTGGCGCCGGACCGTCGCCTCGGGGGTCACCGTCGCCCTCGGTTCGGACGTGGGCGCGGGCGACGAGTGGCTGCTGGCGCGAGTGGCGAACGACGCCTTCAAGGTGCACCTCTCGGAGCCCGGCGACGCGGCCGTCGCCCTGCATCCGGCCGAGCTCCTGTTCACGGCGACGCTCGCCGGCGCGCGGGCGCTCGACCAGGAGGAGCGGTTCGGCAGCCTCGACCCCGGGAAGGACGCGGACTTCCTCCGCATCGAGCCCGACCGGTGGGAGCCGCTCGCCGACGTCCTCGCCCACGGGATCCGCGCGGACGACGAGGAGGAGGCGACGGCCCAGCTGCTCTTCGCCCTGCTGATGACCCTGCGCGAGCCGGCGATCGCCGCGGTGCACGTCCGGGGCAGGCGGATCGTGGCTCCGGAGTGACGGGGCCGGCCCGGGCGGCGCGGTGCGGACCGCGCGCACTCGGCCGTCAGCGCAGGCGCAGCGCCAGGAACAGGTCGGCGCGGTCCGCGGTGTCCGACAGGTCGCGCTGCGTCAGCTCCTCCACCCTCGCGATGCGGTACCGCACCGTGTTCAGGTGCAGGTGCGTCTGCTCCGCCGTGCGCACCCACGAGCCGCCGCAGTCGAGGAACGCCGCGAGCGTGGCGACCAGCTGCGAGCCGTAGCGCGCGTCGTGCTCGACGAGCCGCCCGAGCACCAGCTCGACGAACACCGAGCGCAGGTGGTCGGGGACCGCGCTCAGCAGCTGCACGGCGGAGGTGACCTCCCCGGAGTCGCTGACCCGCACCGGAGCGTCGTCGCCCGGAGAGCCCGGCAGCAGCATCCCGTAGCGTGCCGAGCGGAGGGCGCCGCCGAGCGCGGGCAGCGGAGTCGCGGCGCTCGTCCCGACGCGCAGCACGGCGCCCGGCCACGCGGCTCCCGCTCGTCGCAGCGCCGAGGTGACGACGGCGAGCGGATCCGCGCCGGTGGGGATCGCATCGGTCGCCTCGGTGGGCAGCACCGCCACCGCGCAGCCCTGGGCGTCGCGTCCGACCACGGCGCGGCCCAGGTGCGCGGCGGCGTCGACCAGGACACGGCGCGCCAGGTCCGGGGGCGCGTCGCCCTCGAACTCGGCGGCGACCACGGCGCACCGCCCGGCGCCGCCGAGTCCGAGCTGCCGCAGGTACACCGCGGCCTCGGGCTGCTCGCTGTCCTCCTCCACGAGCTCGAGCAGGCGGTCGGCGAGAGCGGAGTCGGCCGAGAGCGCCGCCTCCCGCTGCAGCCGGTAGACCCCCACGACTCCGGCGAGCTCGGTCACGGCGTCCAGCACTGCGGCGGGCCAGTCGTTCCAGTCGCCCCCGACGACGACCAGCCAGGAGGTGGCGCGGTGCTCGCCCGCTCCGGCGACGGTGAGGACCGACAGGGCGCCGCCGCGGGCGTCCGCGACCACGACCGGGCTGCGCCGGGCCGTGAGCGCCGCGTGCACGACCCGCTCGATCTCCCCCAGCCCCAGGGGCGAGGCGGAGGCCGCGGTCCGGCCGGTGGCGGTCAGCACCGACACGGGGAGTCCGAGCTCGCGCGAGGTGCGCGTGACGAGCTCGTCGAGCTGCTGCCCCCGGTAGACCTCCGTCAGCAGCTCCCGCTGGCGGGCGAGGGCGGCCGTCAGCCGGGCCACGCGGTCGCCGGCGAGAGCGTTCGACAGGTGCGCCGTGATCGCGCCGAACGACACATCGGCCGGCACGGCGATCAGCGGGACGTCGTGCTCGCGGCAGGCGACGACGAGGTCGTCCGGCACGAAGCCCAGCAGCCCCTCGCCGGCGAGCAGAGCGCTGGCACCCGAGTCCGCGACCGCGGCGACGAAGGCCGCGCTGTCCTGGGCGTCCCGACGCCAGACCAGACCGGTCAGCACCAGCTGGTCGCGCGAGATGTAGCGGCGCGGGTCGAGGAGATCGGTCGTGAAGATGCCGTCGACCGGCCGGGCGAGCGCTCCGTCGCCGGCGACCAGCACGCGCAGCCGCAGCTGCGGCGCGTCGAGGACGTCCTGCAGCTGCATCAGCTGCCCCGGTAGGTCGAGTAGGCGAAGGGGCTGAGCAGGAGCGGGATGTGGAAGTGCGCCTCCTCGTCGTCGAGGCGGAAGGCGACGACGACCTCGGGGTAGAACGACTCGGTGCCCGAGGCGGCGAACCAGGCGCCGGTGTCGAAGACGACCCGGTGGACCCCGGCGGCCAGGCGCTCCGGCCCGAAGGCCGCCACGCGGCCGTCGTCGTCGGTGCGGGCCTCGGCGAGGCGCTCCCAGCCGGAGCCGACACGGGCGTCGAGAGCCACCGGGACCCCTCGCGCGGGGCGGCCGCGGACGGCGTCGAGCACGTGGGTGGTGACGCGGCTGGCGTGCCCGCTCATCGTGCGGCCTCCGCCCGGACGAGGCGCCCGTCGTCGAGGCCGCGGACGCGCAGCACCGTGATCTCCCGCAGCTGCTCCGCGACGATGCGGGCCTCCGTCTCGTCGTCGAGCCCGAGCCTCCGCTCCAGCTCCGCGACGACCTCGGCCCGGTCGCGGCCGGCCGCGCGGAGGAGGAACACGCGCCCGAACCGCTCCTCGTAGGCGCGGTTGCCGGCCAGCAGCCGCCGGGTCAGCTCCTCGTCGCCCGTGCGGCTCGCCGCCTGCTCCGCGGCCGAGAACGCGGAGGAGCGCCCCGCGCCCGCGTGCCGCTCGCCGATCCGGGGGTGGTCGGCCAGCGCCGCCTCCACCTCCTCCTCGGTGAGCGTGCGCGCGGCCCGCTCGGCCGCGTCGGCGAGCGCGTCGGCCGACGGGTAGGGCGCGCCGGAGGCGACCTCGTCGGCCCAGCGGGGGACGGCGAGGCACGCGAGCAGCACGTCGCGGGCGGTCTCGGATCGGGTGTCGGTCATGCGGTCTCCTTCGTCCGGCGGAGCAGGGGCTCGGCCTGCGGCACGATGGTCGGATGGATCTGGTCGGGAGTCGGGACCTCGTCGGGCTGGTGCTCGCGGCGGGTGCGGGGCGCCGGGCGGGCGGCCCGAAGGCGCTGCGGTGCGACGCGGCGGGAGTTCCCTGGGTGGAGCGAGCCGTCGAGAGGCTCCGCGCGGTGGGCTGCGAGCGGGTGCTCGTGGTCCTGGGCGCGGAGGCCGGACGGGCGCGCCTCCTGGTGCCGCCGTCCGCGGACGTGGTCGTCGCGGCGGAGTGGGAGAGCGGCCTCTCGGCGTCGCTCCGCGCGGGTCTCGCCGCGGCCGAGGGCGTCGCCGCGCTGGTCGCCCTGGTCGACCTGCCCGAGGAGCCGCCGAGCGTGGGGGCCCGGCTGCTCGCGGAGGCGCCGGTCGCGCCGGACGTGCTCGCCCGCGCGGTCTTCCGCGGTCGGCCCGGTCATCCGGTGCTGCTGGGACGGGACCACTGGCCGGAGCTCCTCGAGGGCGTGCACGGCGATTCCGGCGCGCGCGACCTGCTCCGCGCGAGGGGCGCGCGCGGGGTGGAGTGCGGCGATCTGTGGTCGGGAGCCGACCGCGACGGGCCGGACTGAGCGGTTCACGCCAGGCCTGCGTCGTCGAGGGCGGCGGCCAGCGCCCGCCAGGCCAGCGTCGCGCAGACGGAGCGGACGGGGTTGCCCGCCACCGCGAGCAGCGCCTGCTCCTCGCCGGCGAGTGCACCCTCCCGGTGCGCCATCGCCGCGAGGAACGCGTCGATCCGCTCCCGCATGTCCGACGCCGGCAGCCCGTCGAGACCGTCCACGAGCAGCGACGCGGATCCCCGCGAGACCTCGCACCCCCGCCCGCTCCAGGCGAGGCGCACCTGCTCCGCGCCGCCGTCGACGCGCAGCTCGATCCGGTCGCCGCAGGTGGGGGTGATCAGCTCGGCCCGGCCGAGGGCCGGAGTCGGGTCGGCCTGCCCGACGGGGTCCTTGGCGTGCGCGCGGATCAGCTCCGCCGCCTCGCTCACGGCCGGTCCTCCAGCTCGGCGAGCTCCGCGTAGGCCGTGCTGATCCCGGCGATCCGCTCGCGCGACTCCCTCGGGGACGCGCCGAGCACTCCGGACGCCACGAGCGCGACCGCGCTCATCGCCGCCGCGTAGCTGTCCAGCGCCGTGCCGCTGTCGACCGGGCACTCCAGCCAGACCGCCGCGTGCTCCGCGTAGCGCCGGGCGGGCGGATCCGCGAGGAGCACCACGGGCACCTCGCGAGCGGCGAGCGTCCCGATCAGGGCGGCGAAGGAGGCGGGGCGGCGGCGGAAGCCGACCAGCACCACGACGTCCTCGGCTCCGAGCCCCTCGAGCTCCTCACCGAGCGACTGGCCGGGCTGCGGGGCGATCCGGACGCGTCCGCGCGCCTGGGCGAGCTGCTGGCGCAGGTGCAGCGCCACCGGGTAGCTGTTGCGCAGTCCGATCACGACGACCTCGCGCGCTCCCGCGATCAGCCGCACCGCCTCCTCCAGCCGCCCGTCGCCGAACGCGGCGGCCAGCCGGGCCAGGTTCGCCCGCTCGCTCTCGAGGTGCGCGGCGAGCGGATCCCCCTGTCCCTGCGCGGGACCGACCGGCACACCGGAGGACCGCAGCGCCCGGGCGTGCTCGCGCACCTCCTGCGAGTTCGAGAACCCCAGGCGGCGGAACAGCCGCGAGACCGTGGCCTTGGACACTCCGCTGTGCTGGGCGAGCTCGGTCGCCGTGTAGACGGCCAGGTCGCCGAGGTGGTCGAGGATGAAGTCGGCCGCCCGCTGCTCCTGCCGCGACAGCGCGGCGTAGCCGGCATCGATGCGGTGGCCGATGCTCGTCGAGGGGGCCGGGGCGGGGGTCACGCGGTCGGCGTCCCGTCGGCGAGCGCCAGCACGGCCGCCTCGAACGCGTCGAGCGCGGTCGCGACGTCGGCCTCGGTCACGTTCTCGTCCGGGTGGTGGCTGACGCCGCCCTCGCAGCGGAGGAAGAGCATCGCGTACTCGGCGAGGTCGGCGACCGCCATCGCGTCGTGGCCGGCCTTGGAGAACAGCACCATCGGCTCCGCGTCCCCGGTCGCGCGGATGCCCGCGCGCACGACGTCCTGCAGCCGAGAGGAGGCGACGACCGCGGGGGCCGAATGGGTCTCCTCCACCGTCAGCGCGAGACGGCGGCGCGACGCCGACTCCGACATCGCGTGCTCGATGGCGTCCCACGCCGCGTCGCGCTGGGCGTCGGTCTCGGCGCGGAGGTCGAGGCTGAACTCGACCCGGCCGGGGATGACGTTGACCGCGCCCGGGAAGGTCTCGAGCCGGCCGACCGTGGCGATCACGCCCTGCTCCCGCGCGATGCGCTCCACCGCGAGCACGGCCTCGGCCGCCCCGGTGAGCGCGTCGCGGCGGCGGTCGAGCGGAACTCCGCCCGCGTGCCCGGCCTTGCCGGTGAGGGTGAGTGCGAAGCGGCGGGCGCCCGCTATCGAGGAGACCACGGCGAGGGCGCGGTCCGCCTCCTCCAGGTAGGGGCCCTGCTCGATGTGCGCCTCGAGGTAGGCGAGGACGTCCTGCGCGTCGCGCGCGGCGGTGCGGATGCGCGAGGGGTCCAGCCCGAACTCGTGGAACGCCTCGACGAGCGTCGTCCCGTCGGCGTCCTCGAGCTCCCACCAGTGCTCGTCCCAGGTGCCGGCGAGGGCGCGGGAGCCGAGGAGCGCTGTGCCGAAGCGGGTGCCCTCCTCGTCGCCGAACGCGACGACCTCGACGGCGAACGGCAGGCGCCGGCCCGCCCCGTGCAGGCGCGACACCACGGCGATCGCGAGCATCACGCCGAGGATCCCGTCGTAGCGGCCCGCGTCGGGCACCGTGTCGAGGTGCGAGCCGAGCAGGAGCGCCGGGAGTCCCGGAGTCGCGCCCTCGTAGCGGCCGCACTGGTTGCCGGCCGCGTCCTGCCAGGTGCGCATGCCCGCCTCGGTCATCCAACGCGCGGCCATCGCGTTCACCCGGGCGTGCTCGGGCGAGAGGTAGACCCGCTCGATGCCGTCGCGGCTGGAGGAGACCGCGGCGAGCTCGTCGCAGCGGGCCATGATCGCGGCGGCGTCGAGGGCGGGGGCGGCGGTGGCGGCGGGGGGCGCGGTCGTGGTGGCCGGGTCCGTGGTCGTGCCGGTCATGCGCGTGCCGCCCCGTAGACCTCGTACGCGCCCGCGACTCCGCCGCCCACCGGCACGGAGGCGCCCGCACGGCGCAGCACCGCCTCCAGCGCCGCCAGGGTGGTCAGCACCGCGTCCGTCCGGGCGTTGTAGCCCATCGTGCCGATGCGCCAGACCTTCCCGTGCAGCGGCCCGAAGGACGTCCCGATCTCGATGCCGAAGTCGGCGAGCATCTCCCCGCGCACCGCGTCACCGTTCACGCCCTGCGGGATGCGCACCGCGACGACGTTCGTCATCTTGTGCCCGACGTCGCCGAACACCTCGAGATCGAGGCCGCGGACTCCGGCGAGCATCGCCGACCCGTGCAGCGCGTGGCGGGCGACCGTCTCGTCCAGGCCCTCCTCGACGACGATGCGGGCGCACTCGCGCGCGCCGTAGAGCATCGTGGTCGCCTCGGTGTGGTGGTTGAGTCGGCGCGGCCCCCAGTAGTCGAAGATCATGCCGAGGTCGAAGTAGTTGGAGCGGACGCGGCGGGCGCTGACAGTGTCGCCCTCGTCGCGGATCCCCGCCTCGATGCTTTTGCGCGACTCGATCACCGCGACGGCCTTCTCCGAGAAGGTGACGGGAGCCGATCCGGACGGGCCGCCCAGGCACTTCTGGAGCCCCGCGGTGACCGCGTCGAGCCCGAGCTCGTCGGTCGCGAAGGCGTTGCCCGCGAGGGAGGCGGTGACGTCGGTGTAGAAGAGGGCGCCGTGCTTCTCGCAGAGGGCGCCGAGCTCCTCCAGCGGCTGCGCCATGGTGGTCGACGTGTCGCCGTGGACCACGGCCAGCATCTTCGGCTTCACCCGGGCCAGGGCCTCGGCGATCGCCGAGACGGGGAAGACCTGCCCCCACTCGGCCTCGATCACGTGCACCTCCGCGCCGCACCGCTCCGCGATCTCTCGGAGGAGGTGCCCGAACCGCCCGAAGACCGGCACGAGCACGCGGTCGCCCGGCTCCAGCATCGAGACCAGCGCCGCCTCGATGCCCGCACGGCTCGTGCCGTCGACGAGCATCGTCTTCTCGTTGCGGGTGCGGAACACCTGCCGGTACAGCTCCTGCGTCTCCGTCATCGTCGCCGTCATGAACGGGTCGTACTGCCCGACCAGCTGCGCCGACATCGCACGCAGGACGCGCGGATCCGCGTTGATCGGGCCCGGCCCCATCAGCAGGCGCGGCGGCGGATCGACGGGGAGGAACGGTGCGGGCGCGGTCATGGGCCACCTCTTCACGAGCGGGAGAGAAACAGTCGTTTCACCCGGAGAGCCTATGCGACGGACGTTTCGCCGGTGTTTCGCGGTGTGGCGGGGGTGTCGGGGAGGGTCGCGAGACGCTGGTCGGCAGGAGGGCCGTGGTGGAGGGAAGGACCTCCGGACGGTGATCGAGGACCGGATCGTCGCCCTCACCTAGGCGTCGATCGCGATCATCTTCGGTGTGGTGTTCATCACTCAGAGCGAGCGGATCTCTGCGCGGGCCCGGGATCAGCTGCGGAAGCACGGGCAACGGGCCCGGCCTTCGGGGCAGTCGCCGTTCCTGACGGCCGCGGGCGGAGCTCTCCTCGTCGTCATCGGCGTCCTCGTGGTCCTGCTGACGGCGACGTCGGTCCTGTGCGGATCGTCCTGATCCGGTTGATCGGAGCCGGCTCGACGTCCGCTGGTGCGGCGAGCCTCCTCCACAGGGCCGTCCGGCGAGCGGGTTCTCCCGATCAGACGCACCTGCGGCCTGCGTGTCGGTGGTCGCTGGTTCAATACGGGTATGGCGGATGGGATGCGGCAGGGACTCGAGGAGGTCCGCGCCCTCGGCGACCGCGCGGCGCTGCTCGCCCGCTCGGCGGCTCCGCTCCACCTCGCCTCCGCCGAGGCGCTGCACGAGGCGTACACGGCTGCTCTGCGTCGCCCGGAGGCGTTCGCGCGCGGCGGGTCTCCCGCCGAGTCGCGACCTCGTGGAGCGCTCGGTCCGGGCCGAGCTCGCCGTCGCACTCGCCGTGTCCGAGGGTGTGGCCGCGCGCGAGCTCGAGCACGCCCGCCTACTGGTCGACCACCTGCCCTGCACGCGCGCCGCGCTGGCCGAGGCGCGGTTGCGCTGGGAGGCGGGGCAGATCATCTGCGGAGTCGCGGCCACCCTGCCGCCGGCCTCCCTCCCGGAGTTCGACGAGCGCGCCGCGGGACTGGCCGCTTCGATGACGCCGACCCAGCTGCGGCGACGCCTCGCCCAGCTGCGGGACGAACTCCACGAGAGTCCTCTGGCCGACCGGCACGCCCGCGCTCGGGAGGACCGGTCGGTCCGGGTCTCGCCCGAGCAGGACGGCACGGCCACGCTCTGCGCGACCCTCCCCGCTCCGGCCGCTTTCGGTGCGCTCGCGCGGCTCGACCGGATCGCCCGCACCCTCCGCGACGGGAACGGCGACGGGAGCGGTGCAGCGGAGGAGCGCACGCTCGCGCAGCTGCGGGCCGACGCCCTGGTCGACATGCTCTGCGACGGCGACGTGTCCGGGACAGCGCCGGGAGACGAGCGGCCGCTTACGGCCGTCCGCGGCATCAGGGCCGAGGTGCGTCTGACCCTCGCCGCGAGCACCGCGCCCGGGCGGGACGAGACGCCCGCGGAACTGGACGGCTACGGCCTCATCCCGGCCGGCGTCGCGCGCGAGCTCCTCGGAGCAGACTCGGCCGTCACCCCGGTGCTCACCCATCCGAGCACGGGCGCCGTGGTCTCCGTCGGACGCACGCACCGCCTCCCTCCCCCGCGGATGCGCCTCGCCCTCCAGCTGCGCGACCGGACCTGCCGCTTCTCCGGCTGCACCCGGCCCGCGGCGACCGCCGAGGCCGACCACACGCTCGAGTGGCGTCACGGAGACGCCACCGCCCTCGACAACCTGGCGTCGCTCTGCGTCGCCCACCACCACGTCCGCCACGGCGACCGCTGGACCTACACGCTCCACCCCGACGGATCGGCCGACTGGACCACCCCACGGGCCGCCGCGTGGTCACCCGTCCACCCGATCCGCCCGCGCCGCCAGCCCCGCCGCAGCGCAGGCCGAGCTTCAGCGATGCGCCGCCCCCGTTCTGACGGCGGAAGGAGCCGCGCTCCTGCGGGCGTGCTCCAGCGGGCGTGCTCCAGCAGGCGTGCTCCAGCAGGCGTGCTCCAGCAGGCGTGCTCGCGCCGCGCGGGTCCGAGCCGGCGGCCTGTCTCAGCCGAGGGCCGAGCCGTGGAAGCCGGTCGTCCGACGCGCCCGCCGACGAACCGGTCCACCGAGCCCGCACTTGCTGCACCCGGGCCCGTTCCACCCTCCGGGCTCGGCGCCCGTGCTCACCGCTGAGATCGCACCCGAGGACAGCGATCACCGCAGCGACTCGGGCGCGACGGCGCAGCTTCCGCCTCGGATCCACGACGAGGGACGGAGGGACGGAGGGAGAGAAAGAGAAAGAGAGAGGGAGAGGGAGAGGGAGAGGGAGAGGGAGAGGGAGAGGGAGAGGCGGCGAGCGGGAGAGCGGGTCACGGCTTCCGCTCGATTCACGACGAGGGAGAGAACGAGCTCCGGGCGTGGCCCCTCTCAGAGCGTGCCGGCCAGCTCCAGTAGCGCGAGATCCGACCCCCGCGGTCCCACCAGGCAGAGCCCCACCGGAGCGCCGCCGACACTCAACCGCGGCACCGACAGCGCCGGATACCCGCCGATCCCGGCGACGCAGGTCAGGCCGAGCGTCGCCGTCCGCGCCGCGTCGATCGCCTCGGCCGACGCATCGAGGGCCGGCGCCACCGACGACGTCGACGGCAGGAGGAGCACCCGCCCCTCGAGCGCACGGTCGAGCGCCTCCCGGAACCCCGCGACTCGCGCCCGCGCGGCCGCCTCCGTCTGCTCGTCGACGAGCGAGGCCGCGTCGAAGCGCGCCTGGACGTCCGCCGCCAGCACTCCCGGATGCGCCGCGACCCACGAGCCGCTCGACCGCCACGCCTCCGCCGCCTGCACGAGCCGGAACGCCTCGAGCATCTCCGCCACGGGCGGCAGCTCGACCTCGTCGGCGCTCATCCTCCCGACCGCCGATCGGAACGCCGCCCGGACGGCCGCGTCCACTCCGCCCAGCAGTGCCGGCGCCACCGCGAGACTCCGGACCGGCGAGCCGGACGGCAGGCAGACCTCGGCCACCCGCCTCAGCGTGCCGAGGTCCCGCGTCAGCCACCCGACGGTGTCGAAGCTCGGCGCCAGCGGCAGCAGCCCCTCGACGGGCACCGCACCGTGGGTCGTCCTCAGCCCCCACAGGCCCTGATAGGAGGCGGGTACCCGGATCGATCCCGCCGTGTCGGTCGCCAGCCCGACGGCGGCCTGCCCGAGCGACACGGCAGTCGCCGGTCCGCTCGACGATCCGCCCGGGATCGCTCCGGGCACGGCTGGATTGGGCGGCGTCCCGTAGCCGGAGTTCCGGCCGGCGATGCTGTACGCGAACTCGTCGGTCTGAGCGATCCCGCGCACCGACGCTCCCGCTGCGAGCAGCTGCGCGACGGCCGGAGCGGTCGCCGCCTCGATCGGCGCGGAAGCGAGGCGGGCCGGCACTCCCGCGCCGATCCGCTGGCCCTCGATCGCGAAGAGGTCCTTGACCGCGACGTCCAGTCCGTCGAGGGTCCCGGAGCCGGCGGCCGGCACGAGCGGCGCGCCGACGGCGCGCCAGACGCGGGGGTCCAGCGCGGGCGAGGGCGCCTGCACCTGCGCGGCGCGCACCCTCCAGGTCCCGCCCTCACGCGACCACAGCTGCGTGACGAGCCCGCGCCCGCCACGGGCCGGAGCGTTCACGCTCACCACGAGCGCCGTGCCCGCATCGACCGCCCGCACGTGCAGCTCCACCAGCTCCCGCACCGGTGCCCCGCCGCGACGACCCCGGAAGCCGGTGATCACCGCGTGTCCGACGAGCAGTCCGGAGGCGTCGCCCCGGAGCGTCGTCGGCGCGTCCACGAACGCGTCGGCGAGCGCCGCGACGTCGTCAGCCCCGAGCGCCGCCTCGTACGCCAGGACCGCGTCCACCAGCCCGTCCGGCAGGTCGCCCTCGAGCGTCGTCACCCGCGGGTCAGTCATCGAAGTCGGCCGTCCGAACGCGGGCGTGCACGCCCTTCACCAGGTCGACGACCTGCGAGATGTCGAAGTCGGTCGCCGCGCTGAGGTAGGCGTAGGCGTGAGCCGGGTCCATCCCGTAGCGGGCCGCCAGCAGCGCGATGGCCGCGCGGACGCACTTCTGCACGGCGACGTCCAGGTCCTCGTCCATCCCGGTGGGCACGAGGAACTCACCGGTCTCCCCCATCGGCCCGAGCAGCTCCCCGAACGCCGCGATCGCCTCGGCGCGCGGGACGACCTCCAGGCGCACCCGGACGCGCAGGCTCGCCTCCATCGCCGTCAGCGCCACCTCGCCGTCGCCCTGCGCGAAGTGGGGATCGCCGACGTACGCGAGCGCGCCCGGGACCTGCACGGGAAGGTAGAGGCTGGTTCCGGCGGTCAGCAGTGCGATGTCGATGTTGCCCCCGTGCGCACCGGGCGGCACGGAGTGCGGGCGCTCCTCCCCTGCGACGGCGACGCCCATGATCCCGAGGAACGGCCGGAGCGGGAACCGGGCGGCCCGCTCTCCTCCCGGCACCAGCGGGATCACGCCGCGGAGACCGCCCTGCGCGTCCTCGTCGACGCGCGCGAAGACGCTGAACGGCCCCTCCTGCAGCGGGTACTCGCCCGGCAGCGCCCCGCGGCCGTGCCGGTTCGAGACGACTCCGTACGGCACGCGCGGCTCGGCCTCGAGGAGGGTCATCCGGAGCAGGTCCCCCGGCAGCGCTCCCCGGACCGCGATCGGCCCCGTGACCACGTGCGGCCCGTCCGTCTCGCCGTCGCGGAACGGCCCGTCCGCGGCGAGCGCGACCGCGTCGCGCAGCACTCCCTCCGGAGCGACTCCGTGGCGGCCGAAGAAGGCGACCGGATCGCGGCCCTGGTCCTCCAGCACGCCCTCGTGGCTGAGCGTGTCGATGACGACCTCGGCCCCCGAGTCGACGGTGAGCACGGGCGCGTCCGCCGCGCACGGCAGGCGCCCCCACAGCACCGACCCCGGCTCGGCCGGCAGGTAGTCGACCCCCGGCGGCACTCCCTCACCGGGCTGCACCGCCCACTCCGTCCACCGCATGCGCGTCCACCTCCCGCGCGGCCCGTCCGCGCCGTCCGACCCTAACCTCGCCGTGTTTCGAGCATGTGCACGCGTGTGCCACGATTCTCCAGACCCGCCCCCGACGACAGGACTCCTGTGTTCCGACGCCTGCGCACCCGCTCCGAGGGCGCGACCCTCGGCCTGATGCTCGCCCTCACCTTCTCGACCGGCATCATCGACGCCGTCGGGTACCTCGGGCTCGACCGCGTCTTCGCCGGCAACATGACCGGCAACGTCGTCATCCTCGGCATGGCCCTCTCCGGCGCGGCCGACCTGCCCGTGGTCGGGCCCCTGATCGCGCTGGGCGCCTTCATGATCGGCGCCGTGATCGGCGGCCGGGTGCTCCGCCCGGTGAAGAAGGGCTGGACCTCGCGCTCGACCTGGCTCTTCGCGGTGGTCGGCATCCTGCTCGGCGTCCTGGCGATCGTGCTCGCGGTCGTGCCCGAGCACCCCGAGCCGCTCGCCTTCACCGTCACCGGCGTGCTGGGCGGGGCGATGGGCCTCCAGGCCGCGACCGCCCGCCACCTCGCCGTCAAGGACGTCACGACGGTCGTCGTGACCTCGACGATCACCGGCCTCGCCGCGGACTCCCGCCTGGCGGGAGGCTCCGGTCAGCCGTGGTTCCGCCGCGCGGCCGCGATCGTCCTGATCGCCGCGGGTGCCGGAGTCGGCGCGCTCGCCCTGCTGGTCGGGCTCTGGCTCGGCCTCGCGATAGCCGCCGTCATCACGCTCGTCGCGACGCTGCTGGGCGAGCTCGTCGTCCACTCCCGGTACGCTCCGGCGCCCGCCGACGCCGCCGCCTGAGGCGGCGCCTCCCGGCGCGTCAGCGCGGCAGTTGCTGGCAGTGCGGGCAGAGGTGCGAGGAGCGGTTCATGAACGGCACCCGCACGATCGCCGCGCCGCACCGGGCGCACGGCTTCCCCGTCTGCCCGTAGGCGTGCAGGCTGTGCGAGAAGTAGCCGGAGGCACCGTTCACGTTCACGTACTGCGCATCGAAGCTGGTGCCGCCCTCGGCCAGCGCCCGTTCGAGCACCGAGCGCACCTCGGCGAAGAGGCGGCGGATGCGCGCCTCGCCGAGCGACGAGCTCGGCCGCTCCGGGTGCAGCTCCGCCGCCCACAGCGACTCGTCCGCGTAGATGTTCCCGATGCCGCTCACGAGCGTCTGGTCGAGCAGCGCCCGCTTGATCCCGCTGCTCCTCCTCGCCAGCGACGCGACGAC
Organism: Rathayibacter sp. AY1A3; assembly: GCF_002930975.1. Taxonomy (NCBI): domain Bacteria; kingdom Bacillati; phylum Actinomycetota; class Actinomycetes; order Micrococcales; family Microbacteriaceae; genus Rathayibacter; species Rathayibacter sp. AY1A3. Next base: position 23,609 of record NZ_PSTO01000012.1, read on the forward strand.
CGAGCCCAGGTCGAAGGAGGGGTCGAGCGGATCGCGGGCGATGTGCGCGACCTGCGAGGGCACGGCGCGCAGCCAGCCGCCTCCGCGGGCCTCCTCGCCCGCGTAGCCGCCCGGCGCTCCGTCCGGGGTCGGCACCAGAGCGTCGACCGCCATCGAGCCGAAGATCCGCTGGTCGACGAAGTGCAGGGCGAGCTCGCCGTGCTCGGGGTGCTCGATCCCGATCCGGATGCGCGCCAGCCGCGGCAGCGCCGCATCCGCCGTGCGCAGCAGCACCTGACCGCTCATGCCGAGGTGCACCAGCAGCGCTTCGTCGCGGCCCGCGGGCAGCCAGAGGAACTTCCCGCGCCGCACCGCCGCTTCGAGCCGGCGCCCGACGAGCAGGCGCTCGAAGGTCCCGTGCGGATGCACGTGCCGCTTCAGCGAGCGCTCGTCGACGATCTCGACGCCGGTCACCAGGGAGCCGGTGACCGCGGGAGCGAGGCCCGCCCGCACCACCTCGACCTCGGGCAGCTCGGGCACGGTCAGTCCGAGACCGCGGGAGCGGCGGGTGCGCCGGGGGCCGCCAGACGCGTCCACGCGTCGAGCGCGGCGGCCATCTCGGCCGCCTTCTTGCTCGTCCCCTCGCCGCGGGCCGTGACGAGTCCGCCGACGATCACGGTGGCGACGAACACCTTGTTGTGGTCGGGGCCGGTGGCGGCGATCTCGTAGCGCGGGGCCGGCGCACCGCGCTCGGCGGCCGCCTCCTGGAGGCTCGTCTTCGGGTCCATCGAGACGCCGAAGCGGAGCGGATCGGCCCGCAGAGGGGCGATCAGGCGCAGCACCAGGTCGCGGGCCGCGTCGGGCCCGGTGCCCAGGTAGACGGCGCCGATGATGGCCTCGACGGTGTCGGCGAGGATCGACGCCTTGTCGCGGCCGCCGGTCAGCTCCTCGCCGCGTCCGAGGCGGAGGAACTCGCCCAGGCCGATGCCGCGGGCGATCTCGGCGAGCGCGACGGTCGAGACGAGGCTCGCCCGGCGCTTGGCCAGGTCGCCCTCGCTGAGGGCGGGGTACTCGGTGTAGAGCATGACGGTCACGGCCTGCCCGAGGATCGAGTCGCCGAGGAACTCGAGGCGCTCGTTGTGCGGGATGCCGCCGTGCTCGAAAGCGAACGACCGGTGCGTCAGGGCGAGCTCGAAGAGCTCACCGTCGAGGCTCACGCCGAGCGTGGCCTCCAGACGCGACCGGTCGTCGCTGGAGGGTCGTGCGGAGGTCTGGTTCACCATGGACCGCGGTCCGTTCGTCGAGGGGCGGTGCGCCCCGCGCCGTGCGGACCAGGAGCGGGATCAGACGTCGGCGACCTTGCGGCCCTTGTACTCGAGGAACAGCGCGGTGCCCGCGGAGTCCTCGACGACCTTGGCGCGGTGGGGAAGGCTGTAGACGACCTTGCCGTTCTCGATGGTCTTGACGAGGGTGGGGACCTCGGCCTTCCACTGCGAACGACGGGCGTGGGTGTTCGCGCGGGACTTCTTCCTCTTGGGAACAGCCATGATTCTCTCTTCTCTACCTCTAGTCGGATTCGGTGCGGGCGGTCGCGCCCTCACCGCTGTCTGCGGAAGCTCTGTCGGTGGAAGCTCCGGGCGCTGCGGCCCCGCCGTCCCCCTCGCTCAACCCTGCGAGCGCGGCCCACCGGGAGTCGCGCGGCGCCTCGGGTTCGGGCGTGGAGGAATCGGCCAGCCGCTCCCCCGTGACGGGGTCGAGGCCCGGACAGTCCGGCCGGCAGACCGGCTGGAACGGCAGCGACAGAACCACCGCATCCCTGACCAGAGGTTCAAGATCCACGTGGTCGTCGTGAACCTCATAGTCGAAAGCTTCGTCAGAAGAGTACGCGAAAAGTTCCTGGAACTCGACATCGACAGGCAGGGAGATGTCGGTCAGGCACCGGCTGCACTCGCCGTCGGCCCTCGCCGACACCTCGACACTGGCCAGGATCCCCTCGTGCACGGACTCGAGCCGGACGTCGAGATCGACGGCCGATCCCTTGCGGACCGCGACGATCCCCTCGCCGAACTGCTCCGGCGCCTCGAGCTCGAGGCGGTGCTCGCGCATCTCGCCCGGCCGCCTCACGAGGTCGCGCACGTTCACGGTGAACGGCGTCTTCTTGAAAGTAGTCACGAGGGTCGAGCCTACCCCTCCCGGCCCCCTCCGGGGCGGGAGGGGCCGGGAGGAGCCGGGAGGGGCGGAGTCCGGGCTCAGGCGCCGCCGGCCTCCAGCGTCACGTCGATCGGCGCGTAGTCGGCACCGCTCGTGTCCACTCCCTCGTCGGCGAGCTCCGCGAGCGCCTTCTCGACGTACTCGTTCGAGTAGGCGGTGGCGGGCGGGTCCGCGCTGATGATCGTCGCCCCCGTCTCGTTCTCCGTCTCCTTCGCGATGTCGACCGTCTGCTGCCACGCGGCCTCGTCGATCATCCCGACGCCGCTCGTCGAGGGCCAGATCAGCTTGTTGACCTCGTTGGTCATCCAGAGCTGGTGGCTGGTGCCGAGCGTGGATCCGGCCGCGGTGACGATGTCGGCCGCCGCCTGCGGGTCGTCCTTCGCGAAGATCCAGCCCTTGATCGAGGCCTTGATGAAGGCGACCGTCTGCGCGGCGTACGCGTCGTCGTCGGCGAGCCTGCCCGCGTCCGCCCAGATCGCGTCCTGGAGCATCGCGGTCCCGATGTCGTTCCAGCTGATGACGTTCAGGTCGTCCGGCCGGTACAGCTCGCCTGTGGCGGGGTTCACGGTCTCGAGGACCTGGGCGTACTCGTTGTAGGTCATCGCCTGGGCCGCGTCGATGTCGCCCGCGAGGAAGCCGTTCATGTCGAACTGCTGCTGCACCAGCGAGATGTCGTCGAGGGAGACGCCGTCCTTCTGCATGCCGGCGAACAGCTCCCACTCGTTGCCGTAGCCCCAGCTGCCCACGCTCTTCCCGGCCAGGTCGGCCGGCGAGGTGATCCCCTTGTCCTTGAAGGAGATCTGCGTGGTGGCGCTGCGCTCGAAGATCTGCGCGACGTCGGTGATCCCGGCCCCCTGCTCGATCGAGCCGAGGACCTTGGGCACCCAGGAGATCGCGTAGTCCGCGTCGCCCGAGGCGAGCACGTCCTGAGGGACGATGTCGCCGCCTCCCTCGGCGATCGTCACGTCGAGGCCCTCGTCCTCGTAGTAGCCCTGGTCGAGCGCGGCGTAGTACCCGGCGAACTGCGCCTGGGCCACCCACTGCAGCTGCAGGGTGACCGGCGTGAGGCCGCCGGAGCCGGAGTCGGACCCCGGGTCGGAGCCGCCGGAGGCGCTGCAGCCGGTGAGCGCGAGGCCCACGGCCGCGAAGGCGGCGGTCGTCGTCAGGGTGATGCGGGTGCGTCTGGTCACGGGTCCTCCTGGTGCGGTCTGCGGGGTCGCCGGTGCGGCGCGCCCCGTGGTGCGGCGGTGCAGGTGGTGCTGTGGTGCAGGTGGCGCTGATGATGCGGGCGGTGCGGATGGTGCGTCGGGTGGAGTCGGAAATCGGGAATCGGGAGGATCGAGGAGGGTGCGGGGACGCGCGGCGCCGCGCTCAGCGCAGCCGGCTGCGGCGCAGCGCGAACGCCTCGAGCGCGGCCGTCACGCAGTAGAACGCGAGGCCGACGAGCACAGCGCCCAGGACGTAGGCGTAGGCGAGCGCGTAGTCGCTGCCCGAGGCCGCCGTCGTGATCGACTTGCCGAGCCCGCCCACGGGTCCGCCGAAGTACTCGGCGACCAGCGCCGAGATCACCGCGAGCGAGGAGGCGATGCGGAGCCCCGTGAAGACGTAGGGCACTGCTCCCGGCAGCGTGATCGTGCGGGCGGTCTGCCAGGGGGTCGCCGCGTAGGCCTTCAGCAGGTCGCGGTGCACCGGAGCGGCCTGCCGCAGCCCGCGCAGCGTCGTCACGTACACCGGCACGAACACGGCGAGCGCCGCGACGAGCTGCCTCGCGGTCTCGGCGTTCGCTCCGAACATCGTGTAGAGCACCGGAGCGAGGGCGACGATCGGCACGACGGCGGCCGCGGCCACGATCGGCGCGACCAGTCCGTCGAAGACCCGCGCGAGCGCCGAGAGCCCGGCGACCACGACCGCCAGCACCGCGCCGACCAGCAGGCCGACCAGCGCGTTGCGGCCGGTCACCGCGCTGCCCTCGGCGACGGAGCCGAGGTTCGCGGCGAACTCCCGTCCGATCGCCAGCGGCGACGGGAGCACGAACGGCTGGATCGCCAGAGCGGTGACCCCGGCCTGCCAGAGCAGGACCGCGGCGATCCCGAGCACGAGCGGCGCGAGCACGCTGCGCGCCAGCGCCGTCGTGCTCACCGGTTCTCCACTCCGCGCGGCACGGCGGCGGGATCCCCGTGCAGCAGCTCGCGCACGGCGCTCACGTCGCGGAAGAACGCCGTGTCCTCCCTGACCGCCGCGTCGCGCTCGGATGCTCCGGGGAGTCCGACCGGGAGGACGTCGCGGATCCTGCCCGGCCGCGGCGACATCACCACGACGCGGTCCGAGAGGAACACCGCCTCCGGGATCGAGTGGGTGACGAAGACGACGGCGGCGCCGGTCTCGCGCCGGATCCGCAGCAGCTCCGTCTGCATCCGCTCGCGGGTCATCTCGTCGAGCGCCCCGAACGGCTCGTCCATGAGGAGCAGGCGCGGGCTCTCGGCGAGCGCCCGCGCGATGGCGACGCGCTGCTGCATCCCGCCGGAGAGCTGGTCCGGGTAGGAGTCGGCGAAGTCGCCGAGCCCGACCAGCGCCAGCAGCTCGTCGACGCGCGAGCGCCGGGCGGTCGCGGCGACGCCGTGCAGCTCCAGCGGCAGGGCGATGTTCGCCCGGATCGTGCGCCACGGCAGGAGGCCCGCCTGCTGGAACGCGATCCCGTAGTCCTGGTCGAGCCTCGCCTGCCGGGCCGTCTTGCCGAACACGGCGATCGAGCCGGAGTCCGGCTCGTCGAGGTCGGCGATCAGCCGCAGCAGCGTCGACTTGCCGCAGCCGGACGGGCCGATCAGCGAGACGAACTCTCCCGCGGCCACCTCGAGCGAGACGTCCTGGAGCGCCGTGACGCTCGCGGCGCGGGCGGTGGTGAAGGTCCTCGTGACGGAGTCGACGACGACCGCGGATCCTGCAGGACTCATGCGGGCTGCTCCCCTCGGCGGTACGGACGGAGGAGGGTGCCGAGCAGAGCGACGGAGCCGGCGGCCGCGAGGCCCACCAGCACCGCCCCGAGGATCGGCGCCCAGGGCTTGGCGGGGTCGCCTCCGGCAGCGGAGGCGAACTCGATGATCATGCGGCCGATCCCGCCGCGCAGGCCGATCGAGACCTCGGCGACGATCGTGCCGACGACGGCGCTGACCGCTCCGAGCCGGAGGGCCGGCAGCAGGTAGGGCACGCTCGCCGGCAGCCTCAGGCGCACCAGCGTCTTCCACCAGCCGACGCCGTAGACGTGCATCAGCTCGACCTGGTGGGCCGTCGGCGAGCCGAGCCCGCGGAGCGCCCCGATCGAGACGGGGAAGAACGCGAGGTAGGAGGCGATCAGGGCCACCGACATCCAGTTCTCCCAGGTCACCGGTCCGAGCTCGAGCTGCGACCCCCAGCGCCGCACCAGTGGGGCGATCGCGATCAGGGGCACCGTCTGGCTCAGCACGATCCAGGGCAGCACCGCCGACTCCGCCGTGCGGAACCGCTGCATCAGGAGAGCCAGGAGCAGCCCCACGACCGTGCCGACGACCCAGCCGACCGCGGCGATCCCGAGCGAGAAGGCGCTCGCCCCCACGACGGCCGACCAGAGCGCCGGGGCGTTCCGCGCTCCGGTGACCGGCTCGCCGAGCCGGGCCGCGATCTCCCAGAGGTGGGGCATCGCGATGGCGCTCGTGCGCGGGAGCACCGTGACTCCTCCGACGACCACCCCGGCCTCGGGCCCGAGCGCCTTCCAGCCCTCCCACACCAGCGCGAGCAGGAGCAGCCCGGCGGCGCCGAGCACGAGCCCGCGCGCGAGGGCCGGTCTCATGCGCGGGCCACGATGTGCTCGCGCAGCTCCGGGATGATCCGCTCGCCGTACACGCGCAGCGTCTCCTCCTTGTTGTCGTGCTGGAGGTAGCCCGCGAACTGCGTCACGCCGATGTCGGCGAGCGCCCGGAGCTTCTCGACGTGCTCGTCCGCCGTGCCCAGCACGCAGAAGCGCTCCACGATCTCGTCCGGCACGAAGGCGGTGTGGCTGTTGCCCGCGCGGCCGTGCTCGTTGTAGTCGTAGCCCTCGCGCCCGGCGATGTAGTCCGTCAGCGCCTGCGGCACCGCTCCGGAGGCGCCGTAGCGGCCCACGATGTCGGCCACGTGGTTGCCGACCATCCCGCCGAACCAGCGGCACTGGTCGCGCATGTGCTCCCGGTCGGTGCCGATGTACATCGGCGCCGCGACGCAGAACTGCAGCGACTCGGGATCCCGGCCGGCGTTCGCCGCCGCCTCCTTGACGGCGCCGATCATCCAGCGCGCGATGTCCACGTCGGCCAGCTGCAGGATGAAGCCGTCGCCGACCTCGCCCGCGAGCTTCAGGGCGAGCGGGCCGTAGGCGGCCACCCACATCTCCAGGGACGAGCCCCGGCTCCACGGGAACTGCAGCGTCTGGCCGTTGTACTCGACCGGACGGCTGTTGGCGAGCTCGCGGATGACGTGGATCGACTCCCGCAGCGTCTTGAGCGTCGTCGGAGCTCCTCCGGTCACCCTCACCGCCGAGTCGCCGCGTCCGATCCCGCACACCGTGCGGTTCCCGTACATCTCGTTGAGCGTCGCGTGCAGCGAGGCGATGACCGTCCAGTCGCGCGTGGCGGGGTTGGTGACCATCGGGCCGACCGTGATCCGGTGCGTCCTCTCGAGGATCTGCGAGTAGATCACGTAGGGCTCCTGCCAGAGCAGGTGCGAGTCGAAGGTCCACGCGTAGTCGAAGCCGTGCGTCTCCGCGAGGACGGCGAGCGCGACGGTGCGCGAGGCGGGCGGGTTGGTCTGGAGGACGACTCCGAAGTCCATGGGGTTCCTTCTGCTCGATCAGGTGCTGGCTCGGATCGGGTGCCGGCTCAGATCAGGTACTGGCTCAGACCGCGCGGGATGTACGCCCCGTCGCCCTTCGTGCCGACGTAGGAGCCGTCGTCGACGACGACCCTGCCGCGGGAGATCACCGTGTCGACGTGGCCGTCGATCTCGAAGCCCTCCCAGGCCGAGTAGTCCATGTTCATGTGGTGGCTTCGGCCCTCGCCGATCCCGATCGAGGTGTGCCCGCTCGGGTCGTAGACGACGACGTCGCCGTCGGCCCCGGGCTGGATGACGCCCTTCCTCCCGTACATCCCGAACATCCGCGCCGGGGTGGTCGAGGTGAGCTCGACCCAGCGCGGCAGGGAGATCTGCCCCGACACCACGCCCTGGTACATCAGGTCCATCCGGTGCTCCACCGAGCCGATGCCGTTGGGGATCTTCGAGAAGTCGCCGATCCCCATGTCCTTCTGGCCCTTCATGCAGAAGGGGCAGTGATCGGTCGAGACCATCTGGATGTCGTTGGTGCGCAGCGACTGCCACATGTGGTGCTGATGCCCCTCCGCCTTCGAGCGCAGCGGCGTGGAGCACACCCACTTCGCGCCCTCGAAGCCCGGCGCGCCGAGCTGCTCCTCGAGCGAGAGGTAGAGGTACTGCGGGCAGGTCTCGCCGAAGACGTTCATGCCGCGGTCGCGGGCCTGCGCGATCTGCTCCACCGCCTGCTTCGCGGAGACATGGACCACGTACAGCGGCGCGCCGGTGAGGTCGGCGATCATGATCGCCCGGTGCGTCGCCTCCTCCTCCGCCTGCCAGGGTCGAGAGGTGCCGTGGAAGTACGGCGCGGTGTTCCCGGCGGCGAGGGTCTGCTTCACCAGTTCGTCGATGAGGGCGCCGTTCTCGGCGTGCATCATCATCATCGCGCCGTTCTCCGCGCCCTTCTGGAACGCCCGGAGGATCTGCCCGTCGTCCGAGAGGAACACGCCCTTGTAGGCCATGAACAGCTTGAAGCTGGTCACCCCCTCGCGCATCAGCTCGTCCATCGCGACGAGCGAGGAGTCCTGCACGTCCGAGAGGATCTGGTGGAAGCCGTAGTCGATCGCGCAGTTGCCGGCCGCCTTCTCCTGCCACGCCTGGAACCGGTCGACGACGCTCTCGCCCGGGTACTGCACCACGAAGTCGACGATCGACGTCGTGCCGCCCCAGGCCGCGGCGCGCGTGCCGGTCTCGAAGGTGTCCGAGGCGGAGGTGCCGCCGAACGGCATCTCCATGTGCGTGTGCGCGTCGATCCCGCCCGGGATCACGTACTTGCCGCTCGCGTCGATCACCCGGTCGACGTGGGCCGCCAGATCGAAGCCCAGCAGCGTGGAGCCGGGGGCGAGGACGGCGGCGATGGTCTCGCCGTCGATCAGGACGTCTGCGGCTCCGGTGCCGGTCGCGTTGACGACCGTCCCGCCGGTGATGAGGGTCTTCATCGGTCTTCCCCGTCTCGGTCTGCGGTCACGGCTTCGGGATGCTGGTGTACGACTCCGGCCGGCGGTCCCGGTAGAACTGCCAGTCGTCGCGCATCTCCTGCACCATGTCCATCTCGAGGTCGCGGATCAGGATCTCCTCGGCCTCGCCCGAGCCCCGCTCGCCGACGAACTCCCCGCGCGGATCGATGATCTGGCTTGTGCCGTAGAAGTCGACCGCGAGGTCGCCGTACTCGTTGTCCTCCCGGCCGACGCGGTTGGGCTGCAGCACGAAATAGCCGTTCGCCACCGCGGCCGCCGGGCCTTCGACCTCCCAGAGGCGGTTCGACAGGCCGGGCTTGGTGGCGTTGGGGTTGAAGACGAGGTGGGCGCCGTTCAGGCCCAGCTCCCGCCAGCCCTCCGGGAAGTGGCGGTCGTAGCAGATGTGGACGCCGACCTTGCCGACCGCGGTGTCGAAGACCGGGAAGCCGAGGTTCCCGGGCCGGAAGTAGAACTTCTCCCAGAAGCGGTCCAGGTGCGGGATGTGGTGCTTGCGGTACTTGCCGAGGATCGTCCCGTCGGCGTCGACCACGACCGCGGTGTTGTAGTAGACGCCGGTCTGCTCCTCCTCGTAGATCGGGAGGATCATCACCACGCCCAGCTCCTTCGCGAGGGCCGCGAAGCGCTGCACGATCGGCCCGTCGGCGGGCTCGGCGTAGCGGTAGTACTTCTTGTCCTGGGTGATGCCGAAGTACGGGCCGTAGAACAGCTCCTGGAAGCAGACGATCTGCGCGCCGTCGGCTGCGGCGTCCCGGGCCATCCGCTCGTGCTTGTCGAGCATCGACTCCTTGTCGCCGGTCCAGGTCGTCTGGGTGATCGCTGCGCGGACGATGGTCATCGGTACCTCCATGCTCGGGCGTCCCTGTCCGGCTCCGGTGTGCTCCACCAGGCGGTGCGGAGCCGGGGACGTGGACCCACTGTGGTCCCCGCCGGGCCCGAAGGCAATGACGGACCGTCCGGCTCCGGGGACAGGGCTTCATCGTCGGGGTTCGACGTTTCCCCGGTGTTTCCGGCGCGGATCCGCAGCATTAAGGCTCGCCGGGGGAGGAATCCGTCGGTGCCGCTAGCGTGGGCGGATGCGCATCACGATCCTGGCCGGAGGCGTCGGCGGCGCCCGCTTCACCTCGGCGGTCCGCGAGCACCTCCGCGATCTCGAGGCCGCCGGCGGCGAGGCGAGCGAGATCACCGTCGTCGTCAACACCGGCGACGACATGTGGCTCACCGGCCTCAAGGTCTGCCCCGACCTCGACTCGATCACCTACGCGCTCGGCGGAGTGAACGACACGGAGCGCGGCTGGGGGCGGGCCGGCGAGAGCGAGCGGGTCTCGGCCGAGCTCACCGCCTTCGGCGTCGGCTGGCCGTGGTTCACCCTGGGCGACCTCGACCTCGGCACCCACATCGCCCGCAGCTCGATGCTGCGCGACGGCCTCACCCTCTCGGAGGCGACCGCCCGGATCACCGCCCGCTGGCCGCTGGGGGTCCGCCTGCTGCCGATGTCGGACCAGGACGTCGAGACCCACGTCGAGGTCGACCTTCCCGGCGAGGGCGTGCGGCTCCTCCACTTCGAGGAGTGGTGGGTGCGGCTTCGGGCGTCAGCGCCCGCGCGCCGCTTCGTCCAGCAGGGGGTGGAGAGCGCCCGCCCCGCCCCGGGCGTGCTGGAGGCGATCGCCGACACCGACGCGGTGCTCGTCGCCCCCTCCAATCCCGTCGTCTCGATCGGCACGATCCTCGGAGTGCCCGGGATCGCGGACGCCCTCCGCCGGACCTCCGCACCCGTCGTGGGCGTCTCCCCCGTCATCGGAGGCGCGGTGGTGCGCGGCATGGCCGACGCCTGCCTCAGAGCGATCGGCGTCGAGACCTCCGCCGAGGCCGTCGGCCGGCACTACGGAGCCCGGAGCGGGGGCGGCCTCCTCGACGCCTGGCTCGTCGGCGAGGAGGACGCGGACGCGGTCCCGGCGCTCGAGTCGGCGGGCCTCCGCGCCCGCTCCGTGCCGCTCTGGCTGACCGGCCGGGACGCCTCCGTGCGGCTCGCCGCCGACGCTCTCGCCGCCGCGAGGGGCTGAGCGGGGCCTCCTCCCGGGGCCGCGCACCGCGCGTCGCAGCGCGGATGCGGTCACGCCTCCCACGGGGCGCCCCGTTCCCTTGTACGGTCGGAGGCGGACGAACTCCCCGATTCACCCCCGCATCGGATCCGGAATCCCTCGGTCGCGCCCCCGACCGCGTCCTCACCACGTCTCCGAGCCCTGCGGAACCGCGTGCCGTCCCGTCAGGAGGACACCATGGAGCCCAGCTCGAGGATCAGCACCGAGCGGATCGAGCCCGACATCGTGGTGATCCGCCCCGTCGGCCGGCTCGACCTGTCCACGGCGTGGGAGCTCGAAGCGGTCCTCCTGCGCGCGCTCGAGGCGGGAGAGGTCCGCGTGGTCGTCGACCTGGCGGCCGTCGAGTTCCTCGACTCGTCCGGGCTCGGCGTCCTCGTCGCCGGACTCAAGGAGGCGCGGAAGGCGGGCGGCGAGCTGCGCGTGGCCGCCGCCGGCGAGCAGCCCGCCATGGTGCTCGGCCTGTCCAACCTCGACCGCCTGCTCGGGAGCGCCGAGACCGTCGAGGAGGCCTACCGTGCCTGAGCGCTCCTTCGTCGTGCGCACGCCGCCCGAGGACGGCGTCACCGCCGTCCACGAGGCGCTCGAGGAGCTGTGGCTCGAGGAGCCGGGCGTCGCGCCGGTCGACCGGATGTCGTTCGAGACCGCGCTGGTCGAGCTGACCTCGAACATCGTCCAGCACGCCCGGTCGTACCGGCACATCATCTGCCTGGTCGAGATCCGCGTCGACGCGACCGAGCTGCGCGCCTCGCTCAACGACTCCGCCGAGGAGGCGCCCGCCGAGGTCGCCGACCCCCGCGACATGCCGGACGAGTGGGACGAGGCAGGCCGCGGGATCCCGTTCATCCACGCCCTCGTCACCGAGTTCTCCTACCGCCGTGTCGACGGGCAGAACCTCTGGGCACTCGCCCGGACCCGCACGTGAGCGAGCCGACCGAGCGCGCCCGCCTCGCCGCGATCGCCGAGCTCGGGATCGGCCTGAGCACCCCCCAGGAGCGCTTCGACAGGATCACCCGCGTCGCCCGCCGACTCCTGCGCGTCCCCCTCGCCGAGATCAACATCCTCGAGGAGTCGACGCAGTTCACGAAGTCGCCCCAGCGCTCGGCGCGGGCGAGCAGGATGCTGCGCGCCGACTCGATGTGCGACGTCACGGTCCAGCAGGGCGACATCCTCGTCGTCGAGGACGCCACCGCCGATCCGCGGTTCGCCGACCGCGGAGTCGTCACCGGATCCCCTCACGTGCGCTTCTACGCGGGCCGCCCGCTCGTCGTCGGGGACGGCCTCCGCGTCGGCACGATCTGCATCATCGACAGCGAGGTGCGCGGCTTCTCGGAGGAGGAGCGCGAGATCCTCGAGGACCTCGGCCGGTGGGCCGAGCGGGAGCTGCGCGAGATCGCCTTCTCCGGACGCGCGAGCGAGACGCAGGAGCGGCTCCGGCCCCAGCGCCTCGACCTCGGCGAGTGGAGCCTCGACTCGCTGACCACGCCGCTGCACGACGTCGCCGGCGACTACACGGCGTGGCGCCGCAGCGGGGACGACCTCTCCCTCGAGCTGGTCGACGTGATGGGCAAGGGGGTCTCGGCGGCGATCGTCGCCTCCGCGATCCGCTCCGCGTTCCAGGCGCGGCCGGAGCTCCCTCCCGCGGCAGCCGTCGAGGCCGTCAACCGCCAGCTCCTGCCCGACCTGACCGCGACCGGGATGTTCGCGACCGCGCTGATCGCCCGGGTCGACCTCGCGAGCGGCGCCGTCGCGTTCGTGGACAGCGGCCACGGCCTCACCCTCCTGCTGCGCGCCGACGGCACCACGGAGCGGCTCGCCTCCACCGGCGTCCCGCTCGGCATCGCCGCCGACGTCTCCTGGGAGGAGGAGCAGCGCGTGCTCGCCCCCGGCGACGCGCTCTTCTCCTGCAGCGACGGCCTGCTCGACGTCTTCGGCGGGCGCCTCGACGCGCTCGACCGTCTCGCCGAGCTGGTGCGGAGCAACGACGACCCCGCTCTCTTCGAGCGTCTGCATGCTCTCGCAGACGACGCGCACGACGATGTGACAGCGTTGGTGCTGCGGCGCTCCAAAGCGCCCGCCCCCTCCTGATCCTGATCGAAAGGACCTCCCCCATGCCTGGTGCACTCGTCCTCGCCGGCGGCGGCCTCGCCGGAATCGCCTGGGAGCTCGGCGTCCTCCGCGGCCTCGCAGACGCCTCCCCCGAGGCGGCCCGCCTCCTGCTCGATCCGTCGACGACCTTCATCGGCACCTCCGCGGGCTCCGCGGTCGCCGCGCAGCTGAGCACCGGCACCGGCCTCGACGAGTCGTACGAGGCCCAGCTCCAGGAGGAGTCCGCCGAGATCGGAGCGGACGTCGACGGTGAGCGCCTCCAGGCCCTCTTCGCCGCGGCCGTCGAGGGCGCGACCTCGCCCCAGGACGCGCGGCGCCGCATCGGCACCCTCGCGCTCGAGGCCGAGACGCTCCCCGAGGACACGCGCCGGGCCGTCATCTCGGCCCGCGTGGGCGACGCCGACTGGCCCGAGCAGCGTCTGCTCATCACCGCGGTCGACACGGCCACCGGCGAGCTGCGCGTGTTCGACCGCGAGAGCGGTGTCGGCCTCGTCGACGCGATCTCCGCCAGCTGCGCCGTCCCCGGGGTCTGGCCTCCCGTCAGCATCGACGGCGTCCGCTACATGGACGGCGGCGTGCGCTCCGGCAGCAACGCCGACCTCGCCGCGGGAGCCGACTGGGTCCTGATCGTCACTCCGCTGCCGGGAGTCGGCACGCCCGGCGCGGGCCTGATCCCGACCGGCGAGCTCGACGCCCTCGCGGACTCGCGGGTCGAGGTGGTCTACGCCGACGAGGAGTCGGTGCGCGCCTTCGGCCCGAACTCGCTCGACCCGGCCGTCCGCGCCGCCTCCGCCCGCGCCGGACGTGCTCAGGGCGCCCGGCTCGCCTCGCGGATCGCCGCGCTGGTCGGCGCCGAGTAGCCGGTCTCAGCGCCGCACGCTGTAGCGCGTGAAGACCGTGCCGTCGGCGAAGCGGTGCTCCTCGCGCAGGTCGAGGCGCGCGTGGAACCCGCACGGGAGGAAGTGGGTCCCGCCGCCCACCGCCACCGGCACCGTGTAGACCTGCACCTCGTCGACGATCCCGGCGAGCAGCGCGTGCCGGGCGAGGGTCGGCCCGCCGATCGAGACGTCGTGGTCGGCGGCGCTGACCTGCGCGGCGACGACGACCGGGTCGAACCCGCCCTCGACGCGGGTACGGCGGGTCTCGGCCGACTCCAGTGTCGTCGAGTACACGACCTTGTCGGCCGCCCGCCACATCTCCTGGAAGTCGCGGATGAACGCGAACTCCTCCGCGAGGGCCCAGGTCTGCTCCCACGCGCGCATGACCTCGTACATGCGCCGCCCGTACAGGTACGTGCGCACCCGCCCCTCGCGCTCCGTGATGAAGCGGTGCACGGCGGGTCGCGGCTCCGCCCAGGCGAATCCGCCGTCCGCGTCGTTCACGTAGCCGTCGAGCGACGCGATCGAGCTGTAGATGAGCGCGCCCACGTCGGCCTCTCTCCGTGGCCGGCTTCGGGACCGCCCACGGGCGCGACCGTAGGCCTCCCGCCTCCGTCCGGCAATGTCCGCCGGGTCCTCTGGCGCGGATCGACGGGTCGCCGCTGCTCCTGGTAGCGCTCCCGGCGGTCGGCGCCCCCTCCCGGACCGCGTACCGTGGTCGTGCCGCAGGGAGCGGCCGTGAAGGGTTCGGGATGAAGATCAGCCAGCTGCGCCACTTCGTGGCGGTCGCCGAGGAGCTGCACTTCGTGCGCGCCGCCGAGCGCCTCGGCATCTCGCGGCAGAAGCTCGACTCCTCCGTCGCCGCCGTCGAGCTCGACCTCGGCAAGCCGCTCTTCGAGCCCGGTGCCGCCGCCACGACCCTCACCGCGGCCGGGCGGCAGCGCCTCGCCTCGGCCCGCGAGGAGCTCGCCGCGCTCGGCGACGAGCCGGAGGCGGCCCCGAAGTCGGGAGGCAAGGCCAAGGCCTCCAAGGGGACCGGGCGCGCCCCGATCGTCAAGGGCCAGCCGAAGCCCTACAAGCGCCGCCAGTCCCGCTGACGCGCAGTGTCCGATCGTCGGATGTGGTGGGCCCTACCGGGCTCGAACCGATGACATCCACGGTGTAAACGTGGCGCTCTACCAACTGAGCTAAAGGCCCCCGTCGCGGGAGCACCCGCGGACGATCGACTCGATCCTACGGCAGGCGGAGCGGCCCCCTGCGGGCACTAGCCTCGGCACATGACCGCCGACAGCGACTCCCGGGCGAGGCGGCGCGCCGAGAGCCGCTGGCCCGCCTCCGCCGCGATCCTCGTGGCCGTCGCCCTGAACGTGGCCGGCCACAGCGCCGACACCTCGGTGGTCCGCCTCGTCGCCGCCGGCATCACGCTCGCGCTGCTCGTGCCGCTGTCCGTCGTCAACCCGCACCGGCTCGACAGCGAGACGCGCTGGTCGCGCGGGGTCTCCATCGCCCTGGCGGTCGTGCTCGCCGTGGCGAACCAGGTGAACGTGGTCGCCGTGGTGATCGACCTCGTCGACGGGACGGCCGACGGCCCTCCGCTGCTGCTCACTGCGCTCCAGGTCTGGGTCACCAACGTCGTCGCGTACGCGCTGCTGTTCTGGGAGCTCGACCGCGGCGGTCCGGTCGCCCGCGGAACACTCCCCCGCACGGAGCTGCCGGCGGCCGACTTCGCCTTCCCACAGGACACCTATGGCGACACCGCGCCCGAGGTCGCCGCGACCTCCTCCGAGCGCGCCGATTGGCGGCCCGGCTTCGTCGACTACCTCTCGGTGTCGACGACGAACACCATGGCGTTCAGCCCGACCGACACGATGCCGCTGTCGAGCCGGATGAAGCTCCTGATGATCGCCGAGGCGTTCACCGGATTCGTCCTGCTGGCTCTCGTGATCTCGCGGGCCGTCAACATCCTCAGCTGACGACCGGGGCGGTCCGCCTCCGGAGGGTCAGACGTGCGCGGGGGCGAGCGCGTCGATCGCGGCGCGGTAGGCGTCGATCGAGCGAGGCTCGCCCGGGGCGGTCATGAACGTGTCCCGGATGACGCCGGCCTTGTCGATGAGGAAGGTCGCGCGGGTCGCGTAGCCCTTCGCCTCGGTGAACACGCCGTACTGCTTGGCGACGTCGCCGTGCGGCCAGAAGTCGGAGAGGAGCGTGAAGTCGTAGCCCTGCTTCTCGCCCCAGGCGCGCAGCGTGTGCTTGGAGTCGACCGAGATGCCGATCAGCTCCACGTCGGCGTGCTCGAAGAGGGAGAGGTTCTCGCGCAGCGCGCAGAACTCGCCCGTGCAGGTGCCGGAGAAGGCGAGGGGGAAGAACACCAGGGCGACGTTGCGTCGCCCGTGGAAGTCGCCCAGCTGGATGCGCTCGCCGTACTGGTTCGCGAGTTCGAAGTCGGGAGCCAGGGTCAGCTTCTCGAGAGCCATCGGTCCGATGTCCTTCCGTGCGCACGAGAGTCGCGCGAGCACGAGGGGCAATGCTAGACCCGGTCCGCGCAGACTCCAAGGAACATCCCGTCTCCCCCGATCACGGGCCGGTCGACGCGTCCCGTCTGGCGCTCTCCTACAGTCGTCGGCGCTCATTCCTCGTGGATCACCACAGTGCGATTCCAGGTTCGGGGCACGGGAATCGCTAGGCTGACGGAGGTGCCCGCGCGCGGCTCGTCATCCGAGCCCCGGATCCGCGGATCCGCACCGCTTCATGAGAGTGATGTCTCGGGCACGATCTGCCCCCAGAGAGAGGTCGAGGGTGACTGTTAACGATCAGGACCCGTATTCCGTCGGTCACGTGGACTCGGACCCCGAGGAAACGTCGGAGTGGAACGAGTCGCTCGATGCGCTCGTCGAGGAGCGGGGCCGGGGTCGCGGGCGCGACGTCATGCTCAGCCTCCTCAAGCGCTCCAAGGAGCTCCACCTCGGCGTGCCGATGGTGCCCACCACGGACTACATCAACACCATCGCGCCCGAGAACGAGCCCGGCTTCCCGGGCGACGAGGACGTCGAGCGCCGCTACCGCGCGTGGATCCGCTGGAACGCGGCCATCCTCGTGCACCGCGCGCAGCGTCCCGGCATCGGGGTCGGCGGCCACATCTCGACGTACGCGTCGAGCGCCTCGCTGTACGAGGTGGGCTTCAACCACTTCTTCCGCGGTCAGGACCACCCGGGCGGCGGCGACCAGGTCTTCATCCAGGGCCACGCCTCCCCCGGCCCGTACGCGCGCGCCTTCCTCGAGGGACGCCTGAGCGAGCACCAGCTCGACGGCTTCCGCCAGGAGAAGTCGCACCGGGGCGGCGGGCTCTCCAGCTACCCGCACCCGCGGCTCATGCCGGAGTTCTGGCAGTTCCCGACCGTCTCGATGGGCCTCGGCCCGATCAACGCGATCTACCAGGCGCAGGCGAACAAGTACCTCACCAACCGCGGCATCAAGGACGCCTCCGACCAGCAGGTCTGGGCGTTCCTCGGCGACGGCGAGATGGACGAGGTCGAGTCGCGCGGTCAGCTCCAGGTCGCCGCGAACGACGGCCTCGACAACCTGAACTTCATCGTCAACTGCAACCTCCAGCGCCTCGACGGACCCGTCCGCGGCAACGGCAAGATCGTGCAGGAGCTCGAGTCGTACTTCCGCGGCGCGGGCTGGAACGTCATCAAGCTCATCTGGGGCCGCGAGTGGGACGACCTGCTCGCCCGCGACACCGAGGGCGCGCTGCTCGACCTGATGAACAAGACGCCCGACGGCGACTTCCAGACCTACAAGACGGAGGACGGCGCCTACGTCCGCGAGAACTTCTTCGGCCGCGACCCGCGCGCCAAGAAGCTCGTCGAGGGCTACTCCGACGAGCAGATCTGGGGCCTGCGCCGCGGCGGCCACGACTACCGCAAGATCTACGCGGCCATGAAGGCCGCGACGGAGCACAAGGGCCAGCCCACCGTCATCCTCGCCCACACCATCAAGGGCTACGGTCTCGGCCGCAGCTTCGAGGGCCGCAACGCGACCCACCAGATGAAGAAGATGACGCTGGACAACCTCAAGTCGTTCCGCGACACCATGCGCATCCCGATCACGGACGCGCAGCTCGAGGAGAACCCCTACCTCCCGCCGTACTACCACCCCGGTCAGAACGACGAGGCGATCGAGTACCTGCAGGAGCGCCGCCGCGCGCTCGGCGGCTACCTCCCCGAGCGCCGCTCGAAGTACACGCAGCTGAACCTCCCCGAGGACTCGGCCTACGCGGTCGGCAAGAAGGGCTCGGGGACGCAGGAGATCGCCACCACCATGGCGTTCGTCCGCATCCTGAAGGACATCCTCCGCTCGAAGGACTTCGGCAACCGCGTCGTCCCGATCATCCCGGACGAGGCGCGCACCTTCGGCATGGACGCGTTCTTCCCGAACGCGAAGATCTACAACCCGCGCGGCCAGCACTACACGTCGGTCGACCGCGAGCTCCTCCTGGCCTACAAGGAGAGCCCGCAGGGCCAGATCCTCCACGTCGGCATCAACGAGGCGGGCGCCCTCGCGGCGTTCACCGCGATCGGCACCTCGTACTCGACGCAGGGCGAGCCGCTCATCCCGGTCTACGTCTTCTACTCGATGTTCGGGTTCCAGCGCACGGGCGACGCGATCTGGGCGGCCGGCGACATGATGTCGCGCGGCTTCATGATCGGCGCCACCGCAGGACGCACCACGCTGACCGGCGAGGGGCTCCAGCACGCGGACGGGCACTCCCCGATCCTCGCGGCGACCAACCCCGCCGTCGTGAGCTACGACCCGGCCTACGGGTACGAGATCGCGCACATCGTGCAGTCCGGTCTCGAGCGCATGTACGGCGGGAAGCACACCGACCCGAACGTCATGTACTACATCACGGTCTACAACGAGCCGATCGTGCAGCCGAAGGAGCCGGAGGACGTCGACGTCGAGGGCATCGTCCGCGGCATCCACCGCATCTCCTGGGGCCAGTGGGACGGGCCGAAGGCCCAGCTCCTCGCCTCGGGCGTCGCGGTGCCGTGGGCGATCGAGGCGCAGAAGCTCCTCGCCGAGGACTGGGGCGTCTCGGCGGACGTCTGGTCGGTCACCTCGTGGAACGAGCTGCGCCGCGACGGCATCAAGGCCGAGCAGCACAACTTCCTCCACCCCGAGGACGCCGAGCAGGTGCCGTACGTGACGCAGAAGCTGGCCGACGCGAAGGGCCCCTTCGTCGCCGTCTCGGACTTCTCGCACCAGGTCCCCGACCAGCTGCGCCAGTTCATCCCGGGCGACTTCGCGACGCTCGGCGCGGACGACTTCGGCTTCTCGGACACCCGTGCGGCGGCGCGGCGCTACTTCCAGATCGACGGCCCCTCGGTCGTCGTGCGGACGCTGCAGCTGCTCGCCAAGCGCGGCGAGGTCGACCCCTCGCTCGCCGTCCAGGCGATCGAGAAGTACCGCCTCCTCGACGTCAACGCCGGCACCACCGGCAACGCGGGCGGCGAGAGCTGACGGACGAGTCCGTGCTCTCG
Source organism: Rathayibacter sp. AY1A3 (assembly GCF_002930975.1). Classification (NCBI taxonomy): domain Bacteria; kingdom Bacillati; phylum Actinomycetota; class Actinomycetes; order Micrococcales; family Microbacteriaceae; genus Rathayibacter; species Rathayibacter sp. AY1A3. Next base: position 42,772 of record NZ_PSTO01000012.1, read on the forward strand.
CAGGAACCCGCACCGTCGAGTGCGCGGGGTCCTGCTCCTGCGGCGGAGCGTCCGGCCACCCGGCCGGGCGCTCCCCGCACGAAGGAGCAGACCCTCGCCTGGCTGCGCACCCTCGCCGGTGAGCTCTCGACGCAGACGATCAAGCGGCTCGAGGACACGCTGCCCTGGTACGGCAGCATGCCCCCCGGTCGGCGCTCGGCGGTCGGCCTCGTCGCCCAGGCCGGCATCACCTCGTTCATCTCGTGGTTCGACGACCCGTCGGCCACGCCGTGGATCGCGGCGGACGTGTTCGGAGCCGCTCCCCGCGAGCTGCTGCGCTCCGTCTCGCTGACGCAGACGCTGCAGCTGATCAAGGTGACGGTCGAGGTCGTCGAGGACCGGATCAAGAACGGCGGGGAGGACCTCCGCGAGGCGATCCTCCTCTACTCGCGCGAGATCGCCTTCGCCGCGGCCGACGTCTACGCGCGCGCCGCCGAGGCCCGAGGCCTCTGGGACGCGCGCCTGGAGGCGCTGGTCGTCGACTCGATCCTCACGGGCGAGGCCGACGACGAGCTGCCCAGCCGGATCGCCGCCCTCGGCTGGCACGGCCACGGCGAGGTCGCCGTCCTGGTGGGCACCGCCCCCAAGATGCTCGACGTCGACCAGCTGCGCCGCACGGCGCGGCACATGGACGCCGACGTGCTGATCGGCGTGCAGGGCAGCCGGCTCGTCCTGGTCATCGGCCGCGCCGAGCCGAGCGAGAACGCCACGGAGGAAACCGGCCCGCCGGTCGCGTTCCTCGAGATCGCGGAGGCGCTCGAGCCCGGCTTCGGGACGGGCCACCTCGTCCTCGGCCACGAGGTGCCGACCCTGGTCGAGGCGTCCCGCAGCGCCCGCGCGGCCCTCGCCGGCTTCGCGGTCGCCCGCTCCTGGCGGAACGCGCCGCGACCGGTCAACGCCGACGACCTCCTTCCCGAGCGCGCCCTCGCCGGCGACCCGCTCGCCCGCCAGAGCCTCATCACGCAGATCTACCGGCCCCTGCAGAAGCACTCGACCGAGCTGCTGACCACGCTGTGGGCCTACCTCGACAACGGCCGCTCCCTCGAGGCGACCGCCCGCGAGCTGTTCGTGCACCCGAACACGGTGCGCTACCGCCTCAAGCGGGTCGCCGAGGTGATCGGCTGGGACGCGACGGGCGCCCGCGAGGCGCTCATCCTCCAGTCCGCCCTCATCCTCGGCTCCATGAGCGACCCGGACGGCGCCGTCCGCCGGAAGCCGTCCCGACGCTGAGGCCCTCCGCTCGCCGAACCCCTCCCGCCCCTGAACACTTGTAGACCCGCGACAAGCTCTTTGTGCTTTGTCAGTGGCTCCACGCGCCGCACGTGCGAGCGCAGATCGGAAGACTGGATACCGTGATCGTCGTCGTCGCCCCGGGTCAGGGCTCCCAGACCCCCGGATTCCTCGCCCCCTGGCTCGAGATCCCCTCCGTGGCCGAGCAGGTCGCCGCGCACTCGGAGGCGGTCGGCATCGACCTCGCCGCGCACGGCACCGTCTCGGACGCGGACACCATCCGCGACACCGCGGTCGCCCAGCCCCTGATCGTCTCCGCGGGACTCGTGAGCCTCGCCGCCCTCCTCGAGGGCGGACGGCGCGAGCGCATCGCGGGCATCGCCGGCCACTCCGTCGGCGAGATCACCGCGGCCGCCGGAGCCGGGGTCCTCACCGAGGCCGACGCGCTGGTGTTCGTCCGCGAGCGCGCCCGTGCCATGGCCGCTGCGGCCGCCGCCGAGCCGACCGCGATGAGCGCGGTCCTCGGCGGCGACGAGCAGGCCCTGATCGCCCGTCTCGACGAGCTCGGCCTCGAGCCGGCCAACTACAACGGCGGCGGGCAGATCGTCGTCGCCGGCGCGGTCGACGCGCTCGAGGCGCTCAAGGCGGAGCCGCTCCGCGGGACCCGCGTGATCCCCCTGCAGGTGGCCGGCGCCTTCCACACCCGCTACATGGCGCCCGCCCGCGACTCCCTCGCCGGCGTCGCCGCCGGGCTGACCCCCTCCGACCCGACGCTCCGTCTCTGGACGAACCGCGACGGGTCGGTCGTCGACTCCGGTGCCGCGTTCCTCGAGCTGCTCGTCGGCCAGGTCGCCTCCCCCGTCCGCTGGGACCTCTGCATGGCGGCCTTCGCCGACGCGGGCGTCACCGGGATCATCGAGCTGGCACCCGCCGGCGCGCTGGTCGGCCTCGCCAAGCGCGGCCTCAAGGGCGTGCCGAGCATCGCCATCACGACCCCCGACGACGTGGACGCCGCCCGCGCCTTCCTCGACGAGCACGCCGCCTAGCAGGAGAGACCCCATGACGACCCCTTCCCTCACCCAGTCCAGCGGCAGCGCGTACACCCGGATCCTCGGCATCGGCGCGGCACGCGGCGACCTCGTCGTCCCGAACGACGACCTGATCGAGCCGATCAACTCCTCCGACGAGTGGATCCGCCAGCGCACCGGCATCATCGAGCGCCGCCGCGCCTCCGCCGACATCCACGCGGTCGACCTCGCGACCACCGCCTCCCTCGAGGCGATCGAGAAGGCGGGCATCCGCCCGGACCAGATCAGCGTCGTGCTCGTCTCCACGATCAGCAACACCGTGCAGACCCCGTCGCTGGCCGCGCTCCTCGCGGACCGCATCGGGGCGAACCCCGCCCCGGCGTACGACATCTCGGCGGCCTGCGCCGGCTACACCTACGGCATCGCCCAGGCCGATTCCTTCATCCGCTCCGGCCTGGCCGAGTACGTGCTCGTCGTCGGAGCCGAGAAGCTGTCCGAGCTGGTCAAGTCGACCGACCGCAGCATCTCCTTCCTCCTCGGCGACGGCGCGGGCGCCGCGGTCGTCGGCCCCAGCGACACCGCCGGCATCTCGAAGACCGTGTGGGGATCCGACGGCTCCAAGTGGGACACCGTCGGCATGGACAACCCGCTCGCGGCCTACCGCGACGGCACCGCCGAATGGCCCACCCTCCGCCAGGACGGCCCGTCGGTCTTCCGCTGGGCGGTCTGGGAGATGGCCAAGGTCGCCAAGCAGGCGCTCGCGGAGGCGGGCGTCCAGCCCGAGGACCTCGCCGCGTTCATCCCCCACCAGGCGAACATGCGCATCATCGACGAGCTCGCGAAGCAGCTGAAGCTGCCCGAGACCGTCGCTATCGGCCGCGACATCGAGACCACCGGCAACACCTCCGCCGCGTCGATCCCGCTCGCCACCCACCGCCTGCTCGAGGAGCACCCGGAGCTGCACGGCGGACTCGCGCTGCAGATCGGCTTCGGCGCCGGACTGGTGTTCGGCGCGCAGGTCGTGGTGCTCCCGTGACCGGCGCGACCCCACCCCTAAACTGACCTACGGTCACTGACGAACACCCGAAGAACCCCCAAGGAGAGAACCATGGCACTGTCCAACGAAGAAGTCCTCGCCGGCCTGGCCGAGCTTGTCAACGACGAGACGGGCATCGCCACCGACTCCGTCGAGATGGACAAGTCGTTCACCGACGACCTCGACATCGACTCCATCTCGATGATGACCATCGTCGTCAACGCCGAGGAGAAGTTCGACGTGAAGATCCCCGACGACGAGGTCAAGAACCTCAAGACGGTCGGCGACGCGGTCCGCTTCATCGTCAAGGCGTCCGAGTAGTCGTCGCCCGCGCACCCCGTCCTCGTGGCGGACACCCCGGCCGGCGATCGTCGGCCGGGGTGAGCCCGGCACCCACCCACACGGAACAGAGAAGCTCGTCATGACCAAGAAGATCGTCGTCACCGGAATCGGTGCCAGCACTCCCCTCGGCGGGACCGCCCGGGAGTCCTGGAACGCACTCCTCGCCGGCGAATCAGGCGTCCGCTCCCTCGAGCAGGACTGGGTCGCTCAGTACGACATCCCGGTCACCTTCGCCGCCCAGGCCAAGGTCCGCCCGGAGGAGGTGCTCTCCCGCCCCGAGGCGAAGCGCCTCGACCCCTCCAGCCAGTTCGCGCTCATTTCGGCCCGCGAGGCCTGGGCCGACTCCGGCATCACTGACGTCGACCCGCTCCGCGTGGGCGTCGACTACTCGACCGGCATCGGCGGCCTCTGGACCCTCGTCGACGCGTGGGACACCCTCCGCGAGCGCGGACCCCGCCGGGTCCTCCCGATGACCATCCCGATGCTCATGCCCAACGCGGCCGCCGCCGCGATCAGCATGGCCATCCCCTCCCGCGCCTACGCCCGCACCGACGTGTCGGCCTGCGCCTCCAGCACCGAGGCCCTCGCGAACGCCTACGAGCACATGCAGCTCGGCCTCGCCGACGTGGTCGTCGCCGGCGGCACGGAGTCGGTCGTCCACCCGCTCCCGATCGCCGCCTTCGCGTCGATGCAGGCCCTCTCGCGCCGCAACGACGACCCGGCGACGGCCTCACGCCCCTACGACGTCTCCCGCGACGGCTTCGTCCTCGGAGAAGGCGCCGCGACACTCATCCTCGAGACCGAGGAGCACGCCCTCGCCCGCGGAGCCCGCATCTACGCGGAGCTCGCCGGCGGCGCCGTCACCAGCGACTCGTACCACATCACGGCGCCGGACCCCGAGGGCTCCGCCGCCGCCCGCGCCATGATCGGCGCCCTCGAGCAGGCCGGAGCCGCGCTCACCGACGTCACCCACGTCAACGCTCACGCGACGAGCACCCCCGTCGGCGACATCGCCGAGTACCGCGCCCTGCTGCGCGTCTTCGGCGACCACCTCCCGAACATCGCCGTGTCCGCGACCAAGGCGTCCACCGGTCACCTCCTCGGCGGCACCGGCGCGCTCGAGGCCATCTTCACCGTGCTCGCCCTCCACGAGCGCACCGCACCCCCCACCATCAACCTCTTCGAGCAGGACCCCCAGATCCCCCTCGACGTCGTCACCAGCCCCCGCGCCCTCGGCGACGGACCGCTGGTCGCCATCTCGAACTCGTTCGGGTTCGGGGGGCACAATGCTGTTGCCGCTTTCCGGACGGTGTAGCGGGGCGTAGCCCCGCTCCACCGTGCGGAAAGCGGGCTGCGCCGCTCCTTGCGCGGCGCAGGCGCGTCCGCTGGGGAGGGGGGCGGGGTTCCCGAGGGCCGGTGCGGTGCGGCGACGGTGATCCGCTGGAACGCGGATCCCCGGATACGCCTCGTGCCGCGAGGGATCTGCGCCGCCGTCTGGTGCGGGCTGGTGAACACGCCGTGCTGGTGGGGAGCGCGGGCTTCGCCGCGACTCGGGTCGGATACTCCGATTGCGGAAGCTGTCCGGGTGGGACGGCGGGCTTCGCCGCGGCTCGGGTAGAAAGCTTCGGTTCAAGCAGCTGTGCTCGAGGGGAGCGCGGGCTCCGCCGCGACTCGGGTCGGATGCTCGGATCAGGACGGCTGCGCTCGTGGGGAGCGTGCGACTCGCCATTACTCGGGCCGTCGGCGTCGTGCGCGACAGAGGTGCGGGCGGGTCCACGAGTCTTCCGACGCCCTCCGCCGGAACGCGGTGCTCCGCCGACCGTCTGGTCGACGTGCCAGCGAGCGGCAACCGCGAGGTGACGACGCGACTTCGAGGCGGGCCTCTGCCGAAACGGGGGTCCGCTGGCCGCCTGGTTCAGGGAGGCGGGAGCGAACGATTGCCGCGAGGCGTATCCGCCGATCCGCGTGCCAGCGGATCGGCGTCGCCGGACGCAAGCCGCTCCACGGAAGCCGACCAGCCGACCGAGCCGACTGCGCGACGCCGCGCGAGGAGCGGCGTCGAATGAACTCAGCCGACCCCGTGCATCCAGACGACGGGGGCGAAGTCGCCGCCGTAGCGGAAGGGCTCGAGCTCGTCCTCCCAGGCCTGGCCGAGGGCGAGGCGCAGCTCGCGGTGCAGCTCGATGGGGTCGGCGCCGGCGAGCTCCATGGCGGAGCGGATGCGGTCCTCGGGCACGACGGTGTTGCCCGCGCTGTCGGTCTGGGCGTAGAAGATGCCGAGCTCGGGCGTGTGCATCCAGCGGCCTCCGTCGACGCCGGGCGAGGGCTCCTCGGTGACCTCGTAACGGACGTCGGCCCAGCCGCGGAGAGCGGACGCGATGACGGCACCGGTTCCGACCGGGCCCTCCCAGGCGAATTCGGCGCGCAGTGTGCTGCGGAGCACGGGCTGCTCGATCCAGGCGAAGTTCACGGCACGACCAAGGGCGCGACCTGTCCCCCACTCGAGGTGGGGGCAGAGCGCGCGGGGGGCGGAGTGCACGAAGAGCACACCCCGAGTCTGCTGCGCCACCATGGTGTCCTCCGTTCGTCCCGGTGCGTCTTCCCCAACGACCCGGACCACGGAACACTCTGCGGTGCGCCTTCTTCGATTATGACGGTGGACGTGCCACCACGCCCGATCATGCAGGAGCGGCGGACCTCCGTCAAGGCGGCTCGCCGCGCCTGCTCGACCGGCCGTGGGCGGCTCCTGCCTATACTCGGGTCGTCCGCGCCGCCGGACGCCGCACACCGCCAGACGCCCGCCGGGAGGAGCACCGTGTCCGTCCGCGACGGCCTGCTCGCCCTGCTCACGCTCGGCCCCGCCTACGGCCTCCAGCTGCACGCCGAGCTCCTCGACCGTGCCGCGCACCGGCCCCGGGTCAACGTCGGCCAGATCTACTCGACGCTCGAGCGCCTGCGCGAGCGGGGCCTCGTCGTCTCGGCCGGGTCCACCGACGACGGCCTCCCCCTGCACGCGCTCACCAGCGAGGGCCGCGCGGAGGCGGCCGCCTGGCTGACGGGTGACGGAGCGTCCCCGGAGGAGGACTGGGACGACGTCCTCGACCGCGTGCTGCTGGCCTCGAGCCTGTCCGGCGCCGACCTCGCCGCCGTCCTCGACGCGTACGAGAGCTCGCTGCCCGCCACCGCCGACGAGCATGCGGAAGAGGAGGACGCGCACCCGCAGCGCCGCCTCGCCGCGATCGCCGCCGGCGTGCGGGAGGAGGCCCTGCGGCGCCTCCTCGAGGCGGCCCGCGACGAACTCACGGGCGACGGGCCGGGACGGGGCGTCCGCGGATACGCTCTCGAGCGTCCCCGTCGGGGCCGTCGAGCCTCGAGCTAGGACGAGACAGGCGCGGGTGCCGTCGCCTAGGGTGGTTCGCATGTCCCGCACCCCCCTCGGTCTCCGCGTCCCCTCCCGGGCGCGCCGGCGCCTCGTCGCCGCCGGAGCGGGCACGGTCCTCGTCCTGTGCGCCGCCCTCGCCGCTCCGCTCTCCGCGTCCGCCGCCTACGACCCGTCCGACTACCCCTCGTGGTCCGATGTGGAGGCCGCGAAGTCGAGCGAGAGCGCCACCGCCGCCGAGGTCGACCGCATCACCGCCTTCCTCGCCGACCTGCGCGACCAGGCCGCCGCCCTCACCGACGCCGCCATCAGCCGGGCCGCCGAGGCGGACGCCGCGCAGAGCGCTCTCGACGAGGCGACTCAGCGCGTGAGCGCCCTGGAGGAGCGCGCCTCCGCCGCCCGCTCGGACGCCGACGCCGCGAAGGAGCAGGCCGGCCGTCTCGCCGCGCAGCTCTACCGCAACGGCGGGACCGATGCGACGCTCAACCTCCTCATCGGCGGCGACGAGTCGAGCGAGCTGCTCTACCGCCTCGGCACCATGACGCAGCTCACCCAGCAGACCAGCCGGCTCCAGACCGCGGCGCAGTCGACCGAGAACCAGGCCGTCTCCCTCGCCGCGCAGGCCGAGCAGGCCCGGGGCGAGCGCGTCTCCCTCGCCACCGCCGCGGCCGACGCGCTCTCGGCCGCCCGCTCCGCGCAGGCCGAGGCCGACGCCAAGGTCGCCGACCAGGAGAAGTACAGCCAGGAGCTCTACACCCAGCTCGCCTCGCTCAAGAACACCACCGCCGAGATCGAGCGGGAGTACGCCGACGGCCAGGACGCGAAGTCGGCCTTCGAGGAGCAGCAGCGCCTCTCCCGCCTCGCCGCCGAGGCCGAGGCCGCCCGCCAGCGCGCCGCGTCGGCTCCCGCCGCGGCCGCTGCTCCGGCAGCGCCCTCCAACAGCGGAGGCGGCGGAGGCGGCCCGGTCGAACTCGGCGACGACGACCCGACCGGCGCGCGCAACAGCTCCGCCAAGACCATCGCCGCCCTCGGCACCTACGCCGGACGCACGGACGGCCTCTCCCCCGCGCAGGCCCAGGCCTACGCCCGCACCGCTGTCGGCCGCTTCGGCTGGGGCGCCGACCAGGTCGACCGGTGCCTCATCCCGCTGTGGAACGGCGAGTCGGGATGGCGCTGGAACGCGCTGAACCGCTCCTCCGGTGCCTACGGCATCCCCCAGGCCCTCCCGGCGAGCAAGATGGCCAACTCGGGAGCCGACTACCAGACGAACGCGGCGACGCAGGTCGACTGGGGTCTCTCGTACATCAAGAGCGCCTACGGCTCGCCCTGCAACGCGTGGTCGAGCTGGAACAACCGCTCGCCGCACTGGTACTGATCCCGCGCCTCACTTCGCCTGGTCGTAGGAGTCGACGACGGCGACGGTGACCGGGAAGTCGACCTCGCCCTCTCCGAAGAGCGAGCGTCCGGCGCGCACCGCCGCCTCGCGGACGATCGCGGCGACCCGCTCGCCGACGTCGGCGGGAGCGTGCACGATCACCTCGTCGTGCAGGAAGTAGACGAGGTGCGCCCGGCCGACCGCGCCGCCCTCGGCGCGCAGTCGCGCCCGCAGCTCGCCCATCCAGCAGAGCGCCCACTCGGCCGCGGTCCCCTGCACCACGAAGTTGCGGGTGAAGCGTCCCCACTCGCGCGCTCGCGCCGCATCCGCCGAGAGCCCCTCGGGTCCGGGAGGCGAGCTGCGCCCGAGCCACGTCGAGACGCTCTCGCCGCGCTCCCCCGCCCGAGCCGCCGCCTCGACGTGCGCGACCGAGCGCGGGTAGGCACGGGCGAGCCTCGGGAGCAGCCGCCCGGCCTCGCCGCTCGTCGCCCCGTACATCGCCCCCAGCATCGCGACCTTCGCCCGCGGCCGATCGGGGATCACGCCGGCGTCGACGATGCCCTGGTAGAGGTCGCGGCCCCGCCCGGCGGCGGCCATGGCCGAGTCGCCCGAGAGCGCGGCGAGGATGCGCGGCTCGAGCTGCGCGGCATCCGCGACCACGAGGCTCCAGCCCGGATCCGCGGTGACCGCGGCGCGGATCTGCCGCGGCAGCTGCAACGCCCCTCCGCCCGAGGTCGCCCAGCGGCCGGTGACGACGCCGCCCACCACGTACTCCGGCCGGAACCGTCCGTCGCGCACCCACGCGTCGAGCCAGGCCCAGCCGTTGGCGGTGAGCAGCCGGGAGAGCTTCTTGTACTCCAGGAGGGGCGGCACCGCGGGGTGCTCGAGGGACTGCAGCTCCCAGGAGCGCGTCGATTCGACCGGCAGCCCCGCGCGCCGCAGCGCCTTGAGGAGCTCGGCCGGCGAGTCGGGATTGAGCTCGGGCGCGCCGAGCTCGTCGCGCAGACGGACGGCCAGCGCCTCCAGCAGGGCCGGGCGGCCGCCGAAGAGCGGGCGGGGGCCGAGCATCCCGGTGAGCACCCGGTCGTGCACATCGGCGCGCCACGGCAGCCCCGCGTGGGCGATCTCGCGAGCGATCAGGGCGCCGACGGACTCGGCGGCGAGCAGCAGGCGGAGCCGGCCGGCCTCGGCGGCGCCGGAGAGCGCCTCCTCCTGCCGGGCCAGCTCGAGGACGGGGTCGAGCTCGTCGGAGCCGCCCGCCGCCTCCTCGAACCCGATCAGCGTGTCCTGCGCGGCGGGGGCCGCGGCTCCCGCGTCCCACGGGTCGAGGGGCGAGCGCGCGAGAGCCGATGCGGCGGCGGAGACCGAGCGGCGGAGGATCGCGCGGGCCAGCCGGAGGTCGTGGCACCGGGCGACGACCACCCCGGCCGACAGCAGTGCGGGGTACCAGCGCGCGGTGTCGTCCCAGACCCAGCGCGGGCGCTCCGGCTCCCGCTCCCGGACGAACGCCCCCAGCTCGGCCGGCCCCCTGCCGCTCCCGGCCTCGGCGCCGCCGACGGGGTCTACCGCCCGCCACGCCCCCGTGGGGCCGCCGACGAGTGCGAGGAGCATCGGGCCATTCTCCCCCGTGGCGGACACGGAGGCCGCCGTCGCGGGGACGGCAGGGCCCCCTCTCGCTGAAGGAGTCACGGCGACGGCCGCGAGGGCGGGTAGCCGGGGAAGGGCTTCTCCTGCGCCGTCGGCGGCTGATGGGCCCACAGGGCGGCCGCGATGGTGTCCATCGAGCGGGAGTAGCCCACGAGCGTCCGCCTCTCCGGCTCGGCCGCCCAAGTCACCGCGCGGAACCAGGTCTCGCGGTACGGGCCGGTCTCGATGCGGCGCACCAGGCCGATCCGGCCGGTGCGCAGGGCGTCGACCATCACCCACTCGTCCTGCCCGCTGCTGCGCAGCATCTGGAGCGGACTCCACTCGATCATCGCGCCTCCCACCGGTCGATCCGCGGCCGTGGCGAGCACGAGCGCCGCGGCGTACACTCGCAGACTATCGAACACATGTTCGAACGGCCAACCGGGTCCGGCGAGTGAACGGGAGCACGACGATGGCGGTGATCGACGAGACAGCGCTGGTCTCGACCGACGGCGAGGGAGTGCCGATCGCGCTCGAGTGGCGGGGCGGGAGCTACCGGGTGACCGACCGGCCGACGGTGTGGATCTGCACGAGCGAGTGGTGGGCGCCCCTCGAGGGGTTCCCGCCGACGTTCGGGCGCACGCCGGTGAGCATCGGCGGCTGGCGATTCCAGGCGACGGACCTCGCGACCGGCGGAGCGTTCGTGCTCGACGTGGTCGCGTCGACGGAGCCGCAGTGGAGCGTGGTGCGGATCTACGAGTAGTGCCGGCGCCAGGCCGGCCGGGCGGCTACTTGTCGGCCGACCAGGGCGCCCGCGTCATGGCGATGAGAGCCGCGACTCCGGAGACGAGGCCGACACCGGCGATGGCGGACACGACGAGCCAGAGAACGAGTTCCATGCCGCCAGTCTACCGAGCCCCGGAGCGGATCCTCTCCGCCCCGCTTCCATCCCCCGGCTATGGAATAGCCTGGGCAGAGTGACCGACGCCCCCACCCGCGCGAGTGTCGGACTGCGCTCGGAGCGCGGCCCGATCCTGCTGTCCCTGATGATCTCGACCGCTCTGGTCGCCCTCGACGCCACGATCCTCTCGACGGCCGTGCCGTCCATCGTCGCCGACCTGGGGGGCTTCGAGCAGTTCCCCTGGCTGTTCTCGATCTACCTGCTGGCCCAGGCGGTCTCGGTCCCCCTCTACGGCAAGCTCGCGGACGTGATCGGGCGCAAGCCCATCATGCTGATCGGCATCGCCCTGTTCCTGGTCGGCTCGCTCCTGTGCGGCCTCGCCTGGAGCATGCCCGCGCTGATCGCGTTCCGCGCCCTGCAGGGCCTGGGGGCCGGAGCGATCCAGCCGATGGGCATCACCATCGCCGGCGACATCTACACGGTCGCCGAGCGTGCGAAGACCCAGGGCTACCTCGCGAGCGTCTGGGGCATCTCCTCGGTCGTCGGGCCGACCCTCGGCGGCGTGCTCTCGGACCTGGGCGCCTGGCGCGGCATCTTCCTCGTCAACATCCCCCTGTGCCTCCTGGCGGCGTTCCTCCTGATCCGCAGCTTCCGCGAGACCACGCGGGGCGAGAAGCAGCGGATCGACGTGGCGGGCGCCTCCGTGCTCGCCGTGGGCACCGCGCTGCTCATCCTCGGGCTGCTCGAGGGCGGCAGCGCCTGGCCGTGGCTCTCCCCCGCCGGAGTCGGCGTGTTCGTCGTCTCGGCCCTCGCGTTCGCCGGCTTCGTCGCGATCGAGCGGCGCGCGGCCGCCCCGGTGCTCCCCCTCTGGGTCCTCACGCGGCGCGTGCTGATCTCGACCAGCCTGGTCTCGGTGACCGTCGGCGCGATCACGTTCGGCGTCACCTCGTACTTCCCGACCTTCGCGCAGGGCGTGCTCGGCAGCTCCGCCCTCGGCGCGGGCTTCGCCGTAGCGGCGATGACGCTCGGCTGGCCGGTCGCGGCGAGCCTGTCGGGCCGGCTCTACCTGCGCATCGGCTTCCGCAACACGGGCTTCCTCGGAGCGGGGCTCGTCGTGATCGGCACGGCGCTGACCGTCCTGCTCGGCGCCTCCTCGACGCTGTGGGAGATCGCCGGCTTCTGCGTGCTGATCGGCGCCGGCATGGGGCTCGTGGCGACTCCGACGCTGATCCGGGCGCAGTCGAGCGTCGACTGGAACGAGCGCGGAGTGGTCTCCTCGACCAACTTCTTCGCCCGGAACATCGGCAGCGCCGTCGCCGTGGCCGTGTTCGGCGCGATCGTGAACGCGAAGGCGGGCGGCGGCGTCCCCGCACCGGCGGACCTCGCCGAGGGCACCCGCTTCGTCTGCATCGCGCTCACGGTCCTCGCCGTGGGCATGCTCGCCGCGGTCTGGGCGATGCCGAAGGAGGGGCGCACCGCGCCCGGAGAGGATCGGGCGGCGGAGGCCGAGCCCGACGCGGCCCGGCCGGACGCGGCCCAGCCCTAGCCGTCAGGCGGCGCCGTCGGTTCTCGTCGTCAGCCGGAGCGGCGCGCCGCGGCCGTCGCTCGCAGGCGGTCGCGGTGGGTGCGGCGCACCCGGTGCGTCCAGCGCTGCAGGGACGACCCCATCCCGGGGTGCCGCGCCAGCGTGTGCAGAGCGCGGTCGAACCGGCGGAGCATGTCGGCGAAGGCGCCGAAGGGGCGGGCCGAGATGCCGACCTCGAGGTGGCGGTCGAGCACGATCCGGTGCCGGAGTCCCAGGTGCACGCTGATCTCGACGTCGTCGTGCACGTAGGCGTCGTGCCGGTGCATCTCCTCCGCGATCTCCTCCCACGCCGACCGGCGGACGGCGCAGTTGGAGCCGAAGAGCGGCCAGTTGGCCAGCGCCGACCCCATCAGCACGAAGTAGGCGTCCATGTAGGCGACCCGCGCGATCACCCGGGCGATCGGGCCGAGCTCGTCGAAGCGTCCGGGACCGGTCACCGCTCCGACCTCGGGGTCGGCGAAGTGGCCGGCCAGGCGCGCCAGCCAGTCGGGTCCCGGGCGGGAGTCGGCGTCGAGCCGTGCGAGGACGTCGCCGTGCGCCTCGTCGAAGCCGTGCGCCGTGCTCGCCGGGATCCCGGCTCCGTCGTGCCGCACCACCCGCGCGCCCGCCGCTCGCGCGACGGCGGCGCTGTCGTCGGTGCTCCCGTCGTCGACGACGACGATCTCGAACGGAGCGAGCGTCTGCTCGCGGAGGAGCTCGAGCAGCTGCTCGAGGTGGCGGGCGTCGTCCTTCACGGGGACGACGACCGAGATGCGCCGGTGATCCATCCGCCCAGTCAACGCGATCGGGGCGCTCAGCGGGGACACCGCCACGCGTCTCGCGCGAGCCCGGACCTGTCAACCGGCTCCCGAGCGCGCCGGATCCGCTGATGGGATCGACCCGTGTCCGCCGGATCGGCGGCCCGATCGAGACAGGAGACGACATGACCCAGGGACCTCGAGACGTCCGGCCCACCCGTGCACTGGTGACCGCCTCGGACTCCGGCATCGGCCGGGCGACCGCGGTGGCACTGGCCGAGGCGGGCATGGACGTCGGCATCACCTGGCACAGCGACGAGGAGGGCGCGCAGGGCACGGCGGAGGAAGTGCGCTCCCTCGGCCGGCGCGCCGAGATCGCGCGCCTCGACACGACGGATCTGCAGGGCGCGGGCGACGTGATCGACGACCTCGCGGATCGACTGGGCGGGCTCGACGTCGCCGTCAGCAATGCGGGCGGAGGCGGGGGCGAGCCCTTCCTCGAGCAGAGCCTCGACAGCTGGCGCTCGACCGTCGCCCTGAACCTCGACGGAGCGTTCGTCTGCCTCCAGCGCGCCGCGCGGCGCATGGCGGCCCAGGGCACGGGCGGCAGGATCATCGCGGTCACCAGCGTCCACGAGCACCAGCCGCGGGTCGGCTCCGTCGCCTACACCGCTGCCAAGCACGGGCTGGGCGGCCTGCTGAAGGTGGCCGCACTCGAGCTCGGCTCCCTCGGCATCACCGTCAACGCCGTCGCCCCCGGGGAGATCGCCACGCCGATGAACGACGCCGAGGACGTGGACCCCGTCACGATCGACCGCCCCGGCATCCCCCTCGGCCGCCCCGGCGACGCCCGCGAGATCGCGGCGGTGGTCGCCTTCCTGGCCTCTCCCGCCGCCTCCTACATCACCGGATCCTCGTACGTCGTGGACGGCGGGATGCTGCAGATGGGGCCGCAGGCCGGCTCCCACCTCCGGCAGGACGACTGGCGCGAGGCCTGAGCCGCCGACCACGGCGCCCGCCCGCCGGGTACTCTCGAAGAGGTGCTCCGGCGGGCGGGGCGCCTGCTCCGGGATGTAGGTGACGCACGTGTGGTTCCGGCGTCGACGCAGGTTCAAGATGGAGCCGTACGACCCCGATGAGAACCCGTCGCGCGAGCCCGCCTCCGTCGAGGAGGCCGCCGAGGAGGGCCTGATGCTCGCGCAGTACGCGAGTCGCATGGCCGTGAAGAACCGGGTGCTGATGGACGGCCTCGGTGCCGACGTCCCCTTCGAGTCGGGCCGCTACTCCGTCGTCGCCGCGGAGGAGCTCGAGAAGCTGGCGCGCGAGTCCGAGGCGGCCGCCGAGCGCCTGCGCGGCATCGCCGCCGACGTGACCTCGGTGGGCGGCCGCTCCGACCACGTGCACGACTACCGCTCGGCCGACGTCGACAACCTCGACCACCGCGAGCGGCTCTCGCTCCTGGTCGCCGACTCCCTCCACAGGCGGGCGCAGGACGAGGAGTACCTCGCGACGCTCGTCGACGACGCCCGTCAGGACGCGTGGCGCGAGCTCGCACAGTCGATCGAGGAGACCCTCGACCGCACCTCGCGGATCGACCCGGACGACGAGGAGTACCGCCGCGACCGCTCGGTGCGGATGGCGCTCGTGGTCGTCGACGACCTGGTCAAGCTGGCGGAGGAGCGCGGCGTCAGCCTCGAGGACTGACGGGCTCGTCGTGGGACGCCGGAACCGGGCTCAGGCCCAGCCGGCGCGGAACGACTCGGTCGCCTCGGCGGAGCGCTCCCGGACCGACTCCAGCAGCTCCTCCATGGTGGAGCTGCGGAGGAACGCGAGGCGGTCGAGCTCGGTGACCGGTGCGACGCCGGCGAGCTGCCAGGCGTGCGCGGCCGGATCCTCGGCGAGCTCGACGACCGCGCCGTAGCGCTGCTCGACGAACTCGCTCGCGACCGCCAGTGCCGTGCGGACCGCCGACTCCGCCGCAGCCAGCGCGGGGGTGTGCTTCTCGTCCCACTCCAGATCGGGCAGCAGGCGGACCTCGGCGCGCGGGTACGGGTCGTCCTCGTACCAGCGGACGACCTCGAAGCGCTCCTCGCCCACGGAGTCGAGCGTGACGAACGACTCCGCCCCGTCGATGTTCAGGATGCGCGCGCGGGCGCCGACCGCGAACCGCTGGTCGCCGCCGCCCACCTCCTGGCCGCGCTCGATGAGCACGACACCGAACGCGAGGGTCTCGTCCTCGAGGACGTCGCCGAGCATCCGCAGGTACCGCGGCTCGAACAGCCGGAGCGGGAGCGGCATGTGCGGCAGGAGCACGGAGCCGAGCGGGAACATCGGAAGATCAGGCACGGGATCAGGCAATCACGTCGAGCGGAGAGCGGCCAGTACGGGCGCGGCGCGTCGGGACGTGCTAGCGCATCGCGCCACCGTGTCGTCCGCTCGCGGATGCTCGCCACGCCCCGGGCGATCTCCGACGGCCCGGCCTCACCCTCGAGGCTCCCACTCAGACTGGGAGCATGGATCTCGCTGACCTCCGAGCCGTCGTCCGAGCGGACCTGGCCGCCAAGGGCCACGCCTCCGACCGGCTCACCGTCCTCGTCCTCCGGCTCGGGCAGTACTCGAGCTCTCGGAGGACCCGGCTCCCCCTCCACCTCGTCTACCGCCTGGTCGATCTCGTCTGGACCCGCATGATCGTCGGAGCCGAGCTGCCGCCGACCGCTCAGGTCGGGCCCGGCCTGCGGCTCCCCCACTGGGGCCGCGGCGTGATCCTGCACCCGCGCACGGTCATCGGGAGGAACGCGTTCATCTACCACGGCGTCACCATCGGCGAATCGAAGGGTCGGACGCCCGTCATCGGCGACGACGTCTACATCGGCGCCCGCGCGACGATCGTCGGGGACGTGACCGTCGGCGACCGTGTACGGATCGGAGCCGGCGCCGTCGTCGTCCGCGACGTCGCCTGCGACTCGTCCGCGGTCGGCGTGCCGGCGAGGACCGCGTCGGCGGCGTCCTGAGGCACGGCCCGTCGGCCTGACGGGGCCGGACCGCCCGCCCCGACGAGACCAGCATCAGGTGGAGGCCCGACCCGGCGCTGGAGAGGAGGAACGACCGCGGGTGGAGCGGAGTAGGGCGTACGGGACTTGAACCCGTGACCGACGGATTATGAGTCCGCTGCTCTGACCGGCTGAGCTAACGCCCCGCGGCGGCCGTCCGAGCGGCCGTCAGGTGGCGGCGGGTGCGGACGCTGCGTCGGAGGCCGGATCGGCCACCGGCTCCCCACGATACAGGCTCTCGAAGGTGCTGATCGTGCGGTTGATGTCGTGCGAGGCGACGATGCGGAGGGAGGCGCGCTTCATCGCCTCGAGGTCCTCCTGGTCGGCCGTGAGCACGGCGGTGAGGCGCTCGGCGAGGGCCTCGGCGCTGCCCGGCGCGAAGAGGTAGCCGTTCTCGCCGTCGTGCACGAGGTGCGGGAGGGCCATCGCGTCGGCGGCGACGACGGGGAGGGCCGAGGCCATCGCCTCCATGGTCGCGATGCTCTGCAGCTCGGCGATGGACGGCATGGCGAACACGGTGGCGCGGGTGTACGCCTCCTTGAGCTCGGCGTCCGAGACGTAGCCGGTGAAGCGGACGCGGTCGGCGATGCCGAGGGTCGCGGCGAGCTGCTGGAGGTTGCGCATCTGGTCGCCGCCGCCGACGATCTCGAGCTTCGCGTCGAGCGCCGGATCGAGCAGGGCGACCGCGCGGAGCAGGACGTCGATGTGCTTCTCGCCGGTCACGCGGCCGACGAAGAGGATCGAGTCGCCGGCGCGGGCCGAGAAGTCGGGCGTGTAGTTGTCGGCGTCGATGCCGCAGGAGATGGCGTGGACGCCCCGGAGGCCCGTGTACTTCTCGAGGAACTGCGCGGCCTTGCGGGTCGGCGTGGTGACCGCCTCCGCCCGGCCGAAGGTGCGGCGCGCGGCCCGCCACGCCATTGCCACGGCCTTGGCCTGCACGGCCTTCGGCAGGAGGGTGAACTCGAGCATGTTCTCGGGCATGAAGTGGTTCGTGCCGACGATGCGGATGCCGCGCTTGGCCGCCTCGATCCCGAGGCCGCGGCCGACGATGATGTGCGACTGGAAGTGCACGACGTCGGGCTTCACCTCGTCGAGGATGCGCGCGCTGTTCTGCCGGATGCGCCACGGCATCGCGAAGCGCAGCCAGTCGTGCGGGTACCAGCGCCAGCTGTAGAGCCGGTGCACGATGATCCGCTGGCCCTCGTGCGTCTCGACCCGGGTGCCGCTCCAGCCGTCGGCCGAGGGGGCGACGACGTGGACCTCGTGGCCGCGCTGCGCGAGACCGGCGGCGAGGCGCTCGGCGAACTTCGCGGCTCCGTTCACGTCGGGAGCGAAGGTGTCGCAGCCGATCACGACCGTCAGCGGTCGGGAGTCGGGCGATCCCGGTCGGGACGCGTCGCGGGGATCTGACACGGGAGGTCCTATCGGTGTCGTGCCGCTCGGGGAGAGAAGGGAGCGATCGGCGGAGGTCGGTCGGTTTCGTGGCTCTCGGCGCGGACCCATTGTAGGCAGAGGACTCCTCACCACTCGGGATCCCGCGCCGTCAGCGCGCCTGCGGGTGGTGCTTGGCGAGGAGGAAGACGCCGTAGATGGCGACGGCACCGGCCGCGATGAAGAGCGGGATCGCCCACGGGGCCGCGTACTGCGCCTCCCCGAGCACGACGATGCCGATCGCGACGGCGACCAGCGGGTCGATGACGGTGAGGCCCGCGACGACGAGGTCCGGCGGGCCGGAGGAGTAGGCGTTCTGCACGAAGTACCCGCCGAGCGCGGTCGCGGCCAGGAGCGCCACGATGCAGACCACCGTCAGCGGGTCGAACTCGCCGTACTTGATGCGGTTGAGCACGACCTTCGCGAGAGTCGCGACGAAGCCGTAGACCACTCCGGCGCCCACGATGTAGAAGATCGCCTTCGCTCCGCGGCGGAAGACGCGGAAGGCGATGACGAAGACCGTGAGCACCACGGCGAGGATCACGAGGATCGTGATGAGCTCGGGTGTCTGGATGGACTTGTCGACCGCGTTGAACGCCGCCACGAGGACGAACGTGCCGACGCCTCCGACGCAGAGCACGATCGCCCGGATCGACGCCGCGTTCAGGCGCACCCGGCTGACCCGCGCGTTGACGACCGCGGTGATCACGAGCGCCACCGCTCCGAGCGGCTGCACCACGATGAGCGGGGAGAAGCCGAGGCTCGTCAGCTGGAAGACGATCGCGAGACCCAGGAGCAGGGTGCCGATCACCCACGAGGGGCGCGAGAGCAGCGCGACCAGCTGGCCGCCGCTGAGCCCGGAGGAGCCGGAGCGCTTCGAGAACCGCTCCACCTTCGCCACTCCCCGGTGCTGGAACTGCGCGCCGAGGGAGAGGAACACCGCGCCCACGAGAGCGATCGGGATGCCGATGAACTTCGCCGGGTCGTTGAGGAGTTCGGCGAGATCGGCGGGCATGGGGTCGACCCTACCCAGAACGCCTCCGCGAGTCCTCCGACGCACGGGTGAGGGGCTGAGCCCAGCGGATGATCCTCGCGGACCCGGTCGACGGCCCCGCGGTACCCTGTCCCCCATGGCCGTCCTCCCCATCCGCATCGCCGGCGACCCCGTCCTGCACTCCCCCGCCGCCCCCGTCACCGAGTTCGACGATGCGCTGCGCACCCTCGTCGCCGACATGTTCGAGACGATGGACACCGCCCCCGGAGTCGGCCTCGCCGGCCCGCAGGTCGGCGTCCCGCTGCGCCTGTTCGTCTACGACTACGCCGACGACGACGGCACCCCCCGCCGCGGCGTCGCGATCAACCCCGAGCTGTTCGTGACGCCGACCCCGCTCGGCGAGGCGGACGAGGACACGGAGTCGGAGGGGTGCCTCTCCTTCCCCGGCGAGCGCTTCCCGCTCCGCCGCTCCGAGCGCGCGATCCTCCGCGCGGTCGACCTCGAGCAGGAGCCGTTCGAGATCGTCGCGGACGGCTGGTTCGCCCGCGTGTTCCAGCACGAGTTCGACCACCTCGACGGCGTGCTCTACATCGACCGCCTCGAGCACGACTACCACAAGCCGGTCGCGAAGATCACCCGCAAGCGCGGCTGGGGCGGCCCCGGCGTCTCGTGGCTGCCCGGCGTGGAGCACCTCGAGGACTGACTCAGGCCAGGTCGACCCCGTGCACGCCGTTGTGGTGGCGGATCGCGGGGAACGAGGCGGTGACGCTCCGGCCGACGCCGGGCGTCCGCTTCTCGGTCACGTCACCGCCGAAGAGGGCGGCCCGCTCGCGCAGCTCGGCGAGCGCGGGGCTGTCGATGCGCTCGGTGAGCGAGCGCAGATCCGCCTCGAGAGCGCTGGCGTCCTGCTCCGCCGCGCCGTGCTGCTCGCGGTCGTCGTCGACCTCCACCCGGAGGCCCGTGGTCGTCCATCGGGAGCTGATGCGGACCTCGGTCCCCGCGCCGCCGGTCTCCAGCGCCGAGTCGAAGGCGTACTCGAGCACCCGGAGCACGGCCACCTCGGCGCCGTCCTGCAGCGGGAACGGCTCGCCGAACGACTCCTCGCGGACGCTCAGGCCTCGCTCGCGGGCGCCCTCGATCAGGGGGACGGAGCCGCCGGTGCGCGGCAGCTCCCCCGGATCGACGGAGGCGACGGTCGCGATGCGGCGCAGCTGCGCCAGCGAGGCCTCGGCTGCCCGCACTGCCCGCTGCGCCGACCGCGCGGCTGCGGCGGGGTCGCGGTCGATCGTGAGCCGGACGCTCTCGGCCTCCTCGACGACGTGCGCGGCGCTGCGGACCGCGAGCTGCTCGAGCTCGCCGACGATGCGGAGCCTCGCCTCCTGCTCGCCGACCGCCAGCTCGAGGCGGACGACGCGCGCCGCCTCCTCCGCACGGCTCTCGGCGGCACGGCGCTCGGCGCCGACGGCGCGACGCCACAG
Source organism: Rathayibacter sp. AY1A3 (assembly GCF_002930975.1). Taxonomy (NCBI): domain Bacteria; kingdom Bacillati; phylum Actinomycetota; class Actinomycetes; order Micrococcales; family Microbacteriaceae; genus Rathayibacter; species Rathayibacter sp. AY1A3. Next base: position 63,003 of record NZ_PSTO01000012.1, read on the forward strand.
CACGACGACCGCGACCAGGGCGATCAGGGCGAGGACGAGGACGACTTCGAGCACGACGGCCTCCGGGGTGACGGGACGGGTTCGGCACAGGAGCGCCGGAGAGAGATCGTACCCGCGCCGCGGACAGCGGACCTGAGGCCGCGGAGGGGGTTGCGGAGCCGGACTCAGCCGTCGGAGCGCACGGAGCGGGTGACGGTGAAGCGGCGGTCGCGCGCCACCACCGAGGTCGGCCCGACCGCGCGGCGCAGCTCGGCCGGATGCGCGAGGTGGGAGTTGAAGACCGTCCACAGCACGCCTCCGGGGCGCAGCACGCGGCCGGCCGCGCGCAGCATGCGCCGGGCGACGAGGTCGGTGACGGCACCGTCGGAGTGGAACGGCGGATTGCAGAGCACGACGTCGACGGAGGACGCCTCCAGCGTCGAGGCGTTGTCGTCGCGGAGGACGCGGACGGCGAGCCCATTGGCCGCCGCGGTCGCCCGGGCGGACTCGACCGCGGCACGCGAGGTGTCCGTCGCGGTCACGGCGAGGTCGGGGCGGGCCCGGGCCACCACGGCGGCGAGGACGCCGGTTCCGCAGCCGAGGTCGAGTGCGGTGCCCGCGGGAAGGGAGTCGACATCGAGGGCGGCGAGGAGGGCGCGGGTGCCGAGGTCCAGTCGTGCACCTGCGAAGGCTCCCGGCAGTGCGACGACCTCGAGGTCGAGCTCGTCCAGACGGCGCCGCTCGGGCCCTGGCGCGGGCGGCTGGTCGGGGAGCGCGCCGCTCGCGAGCAGGGCGCGCGACTTCTGCCGGGCGAGGGAGACGTCGATCCGCTCGTAGCGCACGGCGAGCACGTCGTTCATCGTGCGGGTCATGTGCTTGATGCGGCCGGCGCCGATCAGGGTCGCCGCCGGGTTCGCGAGTGCGGTCCCGGCCGCGACGGCGGCCAGGGCGTCGAGCGAGCGCGGCAGGCGCAGGAGCACCGCGTCGGCGTCGCGGACGGCCTCCGCGACGGAGTCGACGATCTCGATCGGCGCGAGATCGACGCCCGACCCCCGCACCGTCTCGAGGTTCTGCTGGAGAGCGCGCTCGGCGGTGATCGAGTCCTGCACGACGCGCACGGCACGTCCGTCGGCGGCGAGGCCGAGGCTCAGCGCCCCGTAGGCGTCCCCGATCACGGCGAGGCGGCCGCGATCGGCGGCGAGGTCGAGCAGCAGGCGGTCGCTGGCGTCGACGGCGACGAGATCCGGCGCCTCGACGTCGGGGCGGCGGCGCAGGAGAGCGAGCAGGTCCTCGCGCATCGCGCCTCCGATCGTCGGTCCGAGCGGGTGGGCCCTCGAGGGCGACCGCTCGCGGGCACGAAAAAAGGGCCCGAGAGTGGAGTCCCGGACCCTTCGCTCCCCGACTTGGACTCGAACCAAGAACCTACCGGTTAACAGCCGATTGCTCTGCCAATTGAGCTATCGAGGATCATCCGACCACCCGGAGGCGATCAGCGCGGTACTACTTTAGCAAACTCTCCGCGAACGCAAAATCGGGCGCGCACTCAGTAGCCGGAGCCCGGGTCGACGCGGCCGACGAACGGCCCGCCGGCGGCACAGGCGGCCACGTTGGCGCGCACGCGCTCGGCCAGGAGCGGCGCGGTGATCTCGGGGGTGTCCGCGCTGTGGGGCGTGATCAGGCACCGGGGCTCGCTCCAGAGCGGATGCCCGTCCGGCAGCGGCTCGGGGTCCGTCACGTCGAGCGCGGCGCCCGCGAGACGGCCTTCGGCGAGGGCCGCGACGAGCGCGTCCGTGTCGACGAGGCTCCCCCGGGCGACGTTGACGAGCACGGCGTGGGCGGGGAGCCGCGCGAGCAGACCCGCGTCGACCATCCGCTCCGTGCCCGCGGTGGCGGCGGCGGCAAGGACCAGCACGTCGGCGTCCGACGCGGCCTCGGCGAGCCGCGACGCCGGCAGGGTGCGGGCCGCGCCCTCCACCGGCTCGTCTCCGCGGCGGACGATCGTCACCCGGCAGTCGAAGACGGCGAGCAGCCGCAGGAGCTCGCGAGCGATCCCTCCTGCTCCGACGATCACCACGGAGGCGCGGTGCAGCGTGACCGCCTTCTTCGGCCCCCACGACGCGGCGCGCGCCCGCTCCGGCAGCGAGCGCAGGAGGGCGAGCACCAGCGCGAGCGCGTGCTCCGCCACCGGCTCCGCGTAGGCGCCCTTGGCGCTGGTCCAGACCACGTCCGCGCGAGACGCGGCGAGCACGGGCGCGAAGACGTCGACGCCGGCCCAGGGCAGCTGCACCCAGCGGATCGACGGGTGCTCCTCCAGCACAGCGGCCAGCTCGTCCGTGCGGCCGTAGGACAGCCAGAGCAGCGCGTCCGGACCCCCGTCGAGTCCGACGACCACTCCACCGCCCGACTCGACCGCCTCGGCGAACACCGGCTTCGGCCGCGGGAGCACCGCGACGCGCGGGACGGTCACTGGTCGGCCGCCTCGACGCGCTGCGCTCGGGAGGCGTCGAAGCGCTCGTACTCGGCGAAGGCCGCTCCGAGCTCGCGCACGTAGGGGTGCCGGGCCTCGATCAGAACCTCCAGCAGCGGCCCGTACGCGACGACCTCGCCGCCGACCAGCACTGCGATCCGGTCGGTCGCCCGGCTCAGCACATCGATGTCGTGGCTGACCACGACGGCGGCGAAGCCCTCCCGGCGCCGCAGGTCGGCGAGGAGGTCCACGATCGACTCGCGCACCGTCGCGTCGATGCCCGAGGTCGGCTCGTCGGCGATCAGCACCTTCGGCCCGAGCACGAGCGAGCGGGCCACGGCCACGCGCTGGCGCTGGCCGCTGGAGAGCTCGTAGGGGTAGCGGTCGAGCAGGAACAGCGGCAGGTGCACGGAGTCGAGCAGCGTCGCCACCCGCACCGCCGCGGCCTTCGGGTCGTAGTGGCGGTCGCGGAGGAAGATCGGCTCGGCGATCAGCTCCGAGACGGTCAGCTCGGGGCGGAGGGCCGCTCCGGCGTCCTGCGCGAGATGCGCGACGTCGACGGTGAAGCGCTTGAGCTCGCGGGCGGGGAGCGAGCGGAGGCGGTGCCCCGCGACCGTCGCGTCCCCTCCGATGATCACCGGACGCGTGCGGCCGCCGTCGTGCCCCAGGCCGTCGCCGCCGAGCACGCGCGCGAGCGTGGACTTGCCCGAGCCGCTGCCGCCGAGGATCCCGAGCACCTCCCCCGGCTCCACGCGGAGGCTCACTCCCCGCAGCGCCGTCCACCGGCGGCTGATGCCGCGCGGCGGGTACTCGACGCTGAGGTCGTCGACGACGATGGGGGCCTGATCCTCGGCGGTCCGGCTCACGCCCGGCGCTCCGCCTCGACGATGCTGCGCAGGAGCTCGCGCCTCGAGGCCTGCTCGACCGGGTCGGGCACGGGCAGAGAGGCGAGCAGGCGCTGCGTGTAGGGGTGCTTCGGCGCGGCGAGCACCTCGGCCCCCGTCCCCTCCTCGACCAGCTCGCCGCGGTAGAGCACCGCGATGCGGTCGGCGAGCAGGTCGACCACGGCGAGGTCGTGGCTGATGAACAGGGAGGCGAAGCCGAACTCGCGCTGCAGCTCGGCGAACAGCTCGAGCACGCGGGCCTGCACCGACACGTCGAGCGCCGAGGTGGGCTCGTCGGCGATCAGCAGCTTCGGCTCGAGGGCCAGGGCCCGGGCGAGGCTGGCGCGCTGGCGCTGGCCGCCGGAGAGCTCGTGCGGGTAGCGGTCGCCGTAGGAGCGGGGCAGCTGCACCGCCTCCAGGAGCTCGTCGACGCGCGAGCGCGCCCCGGCGGCGTCGCCGGCCCGTCCGTGCACGATCAGCGGCTCGGCCACGCACTCCGCGATGGTGAGCAGCGGGTTGAAGCTCGACGCCGGGTCCTGGAACACGAAGCCGATGTCGCCGCGGACCGGCCGGAAGGCGCGCTCGCGGATGCCGCGCATCTCCTTGCCGAGGACCTTCAGCGACCCGCCGGTCACCGGCGTCAGGCCCGCGATGGCGCGCCCGATGGTGGTCTTGCCCGAGCCGCTCTCGCCGACGAGGCCGAGCACCTCGCCCGCGCGGATGCGCAGCGAGACGCCGTCGACCGCGACGAAGCCGGGACGGCCGAGCCGGCCGGGGTACTGGATCCGCAGGCCCTCGGCGGCGACGAGCGTCTCGGCCTCGGGGGCCCCGGCGCGCTCAACGGCGCGGACGCGGGCGCGCTCGACGCCCTGGCCCACGTGCGGGACGGCGGCGAGGAGCTTCCTCGTGTACTCGGCCTTCGGCGCCGAGAACAGCTCGGAGACCGTCGCCTCCTCGACCAGCTCGCCCTGGTACATCACGGCGACGCGGTCGGCCAGATCGGCGACGACGCCCATGTTGTGGGTGATCAGCACGATCGAGGTGCCGAACTCGTCGCGGCAGCGGCGGAGCAGGTCGAGGATCTCGGCCTGCACGGTCACGTCGAGCGCGGTGGTCGGCTCGTCCGCGACGATCAGACCGGGATCCAGGACCAGCGCCATCGCGATGACCACGCGCTGCTTCTGGCCGCCCGAGAACTGGTGCGGGTAGTAGTCGACCCGCTTCTCCGGCTCCGGGATGCCGACGGTGCGCAGGACGTCGATCGCGCGCTTGCGCGCCTCCTTCTTCGAGACGGAGCCGTGAGCGCGCAGTCCCTCCGCGATCTGCCAGCCCACCGTGAAGACCGGGTTGAGGGCGGTGCCCGGCTCCTGGAAGACCATGGCGACGTCGGTGCCGCGCAGCTCCCGGAGGCGGGCCTTCGGCACGGAGACGACATCGGTCGCCGCGCTGCCGTCCTTCTTCGAGAGCAGGACCACTCCGGAGGCGGTGGCCGTCTCGGGCAGGAGGCCGAGGATGGTCTTCGCGGTCACGGTCTTGCCGCTGCCGGACTCTCCGACGATCGCCAGGACCTCGCCGCGCTCGACGCGCAGGCTCACCCCGGCGACGGCGCGGACGGCGCCGCGGTCGCTCGCGAAGGCGACCTCGAGGTCGGTGATGTCCACGATCGGACGCGCTGAGGCGTCCCGGACGATGCGCTGGTCGCTCATCGCGTCTCCTCCACTCCGGCGACGGGGTCGTGCCCCGGCGTCTCCAGGCCGTCGGCGGCGAGGACGCCGCCCGGCACGACGGACGTCGCGGCGACGTCGCCGGCACCGGCGGCCACCGCGCGCCGACCGCGCAGGCGCGGGTCGGCGAGGTCGTTCAGGCTCTCGCCCACGAGGGTGATGCCCAGCACCACGAGCACGATAGCCAGGCCCGGGAAGACCGAGGTCCACCAGATGCCGCTCGTGACGTCCGACAGCGCCTTGTTGAGGTCGTAGCCCCACTCCGCGGCCGACGTCGGCTCGATGCCGAAGCCGAGGAAGCCCAGGCCGGCGAGGGTCAGGATCGCCTCGGAGGAGTTCAGCGTGAAGATCAGCGGCAGCGTGCGCGTCGCGTTCCGCAGGACGTGGCGGAACATGATCCGCGGCGTCGACGCTCCGATGACCTTCGCCGACTCGACGAAGGCGTCGCCCTTGATCCGCACTGTCTCGGCCCGGATCACGCGGAAGTACTGCGGGATGTAGACCACGGTGATCGAGACCGCCGCGGCGAAGATGCCGGCCCAGAGGTTCGACTGCCCGCCGGAGATGACGATCGACATCACGATCGCCAGCAGCAGGGTCGGGAACGCGTAGATCGCGTCGCAGATCACGACGAGCACGCGGTCGAGCCAGCCGCCGAGGTAGCCGGAGACGAGGCCGAGGAAGACGCCGAGGAAGATCGACAGGACCACGGCGACGACGATCACGAGGAACGCGGTCTGCGCTCCCCAGATCACTCGCGAGAGGACGTCGTAGCCGCCGACGGTGGTGCCGAGCAGGTGCTCCGCGCTCGGCGGCTCCTGCGCGCCGAACGACTCGCCGCCCGAGCGCAGCTGCGAGTAGCCGTAGGGCGCGATCAGGGGCGCGAACAGGGCCACCAGCAGGAACGCGCCGGTGATGATCAGGCCGGTGACGAGCATTCCCCGCTGGAGGCCGACGCTCTGCCGGAGCTGGTGGACGACCGGCAGGCGGTCGACGAGGCGGCGGCGCGGACGCGCCGGGGAGGTGGTGCTCATGCTCAGTACCTCACTCGCGGGTCGATGAGCGCCGCGATGACGTCGACGATGAAGTTGGTCAGCGCCACGATGACGGCGAGCAGGGCGACGATGCCCTGCACGGCCACGAAGTCGCGGGCCTGGAGGTACTCGGCGAGCTGGAAGCCGAGGCCCTTCCACTCGAAGGTGGTCTCGGTGAGGACGGCGCCGCCGAGCAGCAGGGCTATCTGCAGGCCGATCACGGTGATGATCGGGATGAGCGCCGGCCGGTAGGCGTGGGTGCGGACGAGCCGGAACTCGCTGACGCCGCGCGAGCGCGCCGCGTCCACGTAATCGGTGCCGAGCGTGCCGATCACGTTGGTGCGCACCAGGCGCAGGAAGATGCCCGCGGTGAGCAGGCCCAGCGCGACGGCGGGGAGCACCGCGTGAGAGAGCACGTCCGAGATCGCGGCCGGGTCGCCGGTCTGGATCGCGTCGATCAGATAGATGCCGGTCTTGTTCTCGAGGAACTGGAGCGAGAGCTCGGTGCTCGTCGAGGCGCGCCCGGCGACGGGGAACCACTTCAGCCAGACGGAGAACACCAGCTTCAGCAGCAGGCCCGCGAAGAACACCGGGGTCGCGTAGCAGAGGATCGCGAAGATGCGCAGCACCGCGTCGGGCGTGCGGTCGCGGTGGTAGGCGGCGAGCATCCCGAGCGGGATGCCGACCAGGAACGCCACGATCAGGGCGTAGAAGGCGAGCTCGACCGTCGCAGCGCCGTAGGTGAGGAGCACCTCGGTGACGGGGCGGTTGTCGCTCAGGGTGGTGCCGAAGTCGCCGGTCAGCAGTTTGCCGAGGTACTCGAGGTACTGCACGATCAGCGGCCGGTCGTAGCCGGCGGCGGCTACGCGCTCGGCGAGCTGGTCCGCGGTCAGGCGGCCGCCGAGGGCCGCCGTGATCGGGTCGCCCGTGGAGCGCATGAGGAGGAACACCAGCGTCACGAGGATGAAGACGGTGGGGATGATGAGCAGGAAGCGGACGAGCAGGTAGCGCCCGAGTCCGCCCCCGGAGCCGCGCGGTCGCCGGGTGGGCGCCGTCGCCGCAGCCGTCGTGGCTGTCGTCACGTGATGCCTTTCGTGGAGAACGGCCGGCGCCTCCTGTCGGGGAGGCGCCGGCCGCGAGGGGGGTGGATCAGCCCTTGCTGAGTGCCGCGTAGCGGAACTTGAACGAGGCGTCGAGGGTGTCCTCGGCTCCGCTCACGGTGCTGCCGACGACCGCGACCTGCGAGCCCTGCAGGTAGGGGACGGTCGAGAGCTGCGCCGCGACCTTCTCCTGGATCTGCTCGATCAGCGCGGTGCGCGCGTCGGCGTCGGTGGTCGAGACCTGCTGCGCGATCAGGCTCTGCACCTCGGCGTCGTCGAAGTGGTTGGCGAGGAAGTTCTCCTTGATGAAGAACGGCGAGAGGTAGTTGTCGGCGTCGGAGTAGTCGGGGAACCAGCCGAGCTGGTACGCCGGGTAGACGTCGCTCGAGCGGTCCTTCGAGTACTGCACCCACTCCGTGGTCTGCAGGTTCACGGTGAAGAGGCCGGTCGACTCCAGCTGGTCCTTGATCAGCGCGTACTCGTCGCCCGAGGACGGACCGTAGTGGTCGTTCGAGTACTGCAGGTTCAGGGTGACCGGAGCGGTGACGCCGGCGGCCTCGAGGGTCGCCTTCGCCTTGTCGGCGTCGGGCGCGCCGTTGCCGTCGCCGTAGAGCGACTTGAGCGGCTCGACCGCGCCGGTCAGGCCGGCGGGGACGTAGGAGTAGAGGGGGGTGTAGGTGCCCTTGTAGACCTGGTCGGCGATCTCGTCGCGGTCGATCAGGTCAGCGACGGCCTGGCGCACGGCGAGGGCCTTGGCGCTGTCGGCCTCGCCGGTCGTCGCGCCGAAGGGCTGGGTGTCGAAGTTGAAGACGATGTAGCGGATCTCGCCGCCGGGGCCGTCCACGACCTTGACCGTGTCGTTGCCGCGGAGGTCGTCGATGTCCGTCGCCGAGAGGCTGCGGAACGCGACGTCGATGTTCCCCTCCTGGATGTCCAGCTTGAGGTTGGACGAGTCCGCGTAGTACTTGACGTTGACGGTGTCCGTCTTCGCCTCGCCGAGAACGCCCTGGTAGTCCGGGTACGCCTTGTACTGGATGAGGTTGTTCACGTCGTAGTTCGCGATCGTGTACTGGCCGGCGAAGGCGTCGCCCGAGACGATGTCGGCGTCCGCGGTCAGCTCGTCGGCCGAGAAGACCTCCTCGTCCACGATCGGGCCGGCGGGGCTCGAGAGGATCTGCGGGAAGGTCTGGTCGTTCTCGGACTTCAGCGTGAAGACCACGGTCGTGTCGTCCGGAGCCGCGACGCTGTCGAGGTTCGCCAGGAGCGAGGACGGGCCGTTCTCGGCCGCGATGCCGACCTGGCGGTCGAAGGAGAACTTCACGTCGGAGGAGGTGAGGTCGTGGCCGTTGGCCCACTTCAGTCCCTCCTTCAGCTTCACGGTGTACTCCGTGGGAGCGGTGAACTCCGCCGACTCGGCGATGTCGGGCTCGACGTCCGGGCTGCCGTAGGGGGTGTTCATCAGGAACGGGAACACCTGGTTCATCACGGCGAACGAGCCGTTGTCGTAGGAGCCCGCGGGGTCGAGCGTCGTGATCTTGTCGGTGGTGCCGATGGTCAGGGCCCCTCCGGCGCTTCCGCCGGACGAGTCGTTCCCGCCGGCGGCGCAGCCCGTCAGCACGAGCGCGACCGCGGCGAAGCCTGCGGCGGCGGCCAGTGCACGGGTGCCGCGAGTGGATGCGGAATTCATCTCCGTCTGCCTCTTCCTGTCAAGGATGGGATGCGGGCGCGCTCCGGGCGCGCGGACTCTCGGCACACAGATCTCCTGTGGGCTGTGGCGTCACGACACTGGACGCCCGCATTGCTGTTCCTCATAGGTAACACAGTTGGAAGCGCTCTCCGAACCGGCACGGGCGTGCGGCCGATTTCTTCACACGACCGCAACACGCTCACTCCGTGCGCAGCGCCCGCTTCTCGCGCTCGAGCTCGACCAGGCGCACCTGCACCGCGCGCGCCATCACCGGATCGGCGGACGCGCGCTGGAGCGCCCCGCGCAGCTCGGCGATCTCGCGGAGCAGATCGCGCTCGATGAGCGAGATCGCCACGTCGCGGGAGTAGCGGGCGAGCCCCTCCTCGTCGGCGGCCGGGATCGGCGCCACCGCGAGCTGGCGCACCAGCGAGGCGAAGGGGCCGGGGACGTCGTCGGCGACGTGCTCGACCCAGTCGCGGTCCTCCGCCCGCTCGAGGTTCGCGACCACGGCGTCGCGGACCACGCGGAGGGTCTCGTTGGTGACCGCCGCGTGCGCCGCCCGGGCCAGGAGCTCCGGACCCATCGCCTGCGGAAGCTGGAGCATCGCCATCAGCGCCTCGCGCTCGATGCGCGTGACGACGTCGACGGGGAGGTCGGCGATGCGCGCGCCGAGGGGCGCCTCGGCCGCGGACGATTCGCCGCCGCCCCGCCCGCCCTGCTGGTCGCGGCCGTCGGGTCCGGAGGAGCGGGGCCGGGATCCGGCGGAGCGCACGGCGGAGTTGACCTCGGCCATGTCCAGGCCGAGCATCCGGGCGAGCTCGCGGGAGTAGCCGGGCCGCAGCGCCGGGTCGCGGATCTCGGCGACGACCGGGGCGGCCGCGCGCAGGGCCGCGATCCGGCCCTCGACCGTCTCGAGGTCGTAGCGGTCCAGCAGCTGCCGGATCACGAACTCGAACATCGGCTTCTTGTCGTCGATGAGGCGGCGGACGGCGTCGTCTCCGCGGTTCAGGCGGAGGTCGCAGGGGTCCAGGCCCTCGGGCGCGACGGCGACGAAGGTCTGCGCGGCGAAGCGGTGCTCCTCCTGGAACGCGCGCATCGCCGCCTTCTGGCCCGCCGCGTCGGGGTCGAAGGTGAAGACGACCTCGCCGACGCCGCTGTCGTCGCCCAGCACCCGGCGCAGCACCTTGATGTGGTCGACGCCGAAGGAGGTGCCGCAGGTGGCGACCGCGGTGGTGACGCCGGCGAGGTGGCAGGCCATGACGTCCGTGTAGCCCTCGACGACGACCACCCGGTGCCCGCGGGAGATGTCCCGCTTGGCGAGGTCGAGCCCGTAGAGCACCTGGGACTTGTGGTAGACGGGCGTCTCGGGGGTGTTGAGGTACTTGGGGCCCTTGTCCTCCTCGAGGAGGCGGCGGGCGCCGAAGCCGACGGTCTGGCCGGTCACGTCGCGGATCGGCCAGACGAGGCGGCCGCGGAAGCGGTCGTAGACGCCGCCGCGGTTGTTGCTGCTGACCAGGCCGGCCGTGGTCAGCTCCTCCTCCGAGAAGCCGCGGCGCTTGAGCGCGGTCGTGAGCCCGTCCCAGCCGTCGGGTGCGAAGCCGACGCCGAAGCGGTCGGCGGCGGCGCGGTCGAAGCCCCGCTCGCCGAGGAAGCGCCGACCGACGTCGGCGCCCGGGGTCGCGAGCTGCTCGCGGAAGTACTCCTCCGCGGCGTCGTTCGCGGCGAGGAGGCGCGCTCGCCCGCCGGTCTCGGGCGCGCGGCCGTCGCCGTCCTCGTACTGCAGCGGGAAGCCGATCCGCCCGGCGAGGCGCTCGACGGTCTCGCTGAACGAGCTGTGGTCCATCTTCATGACGAAGCTGTAGACGTCGCCCGACTCCTGGCAGCCGAAGCAGTGGTAGAAGCCGGCCTGCGGGCGGACGTGGAAGCTGGGGCTGCGCTCGTCGTGGAAGGGGCAGAGGCCCTTCAGCGAGCCGATGCCGGCCGACTTCAGCGTGACGTACTCGCCGATCACGTCGCCGATGTTCACCCGCGCCTTGACCTCCTCGACATCTGACTGTCGGATCCGAGGCATGGGGTCCATCGTATCGGCCGCCGGAGCCGCCGAGCCGGGGTGGGGAGAACTGCACCAGGGCGGCGCGGAACACCCCGGAGACCTGTGATCGGCCCCGCACCCCGAGATCAGGGTCATCCCTGATCCGCACCCGCCCGCCGTCTCCGAGAATCGACCCATGCCCCCTGCCGCCTCCAGCCCGCCTCTCCTGCGTGCTCTGCTCGTCGCCCTGCTCGGCGGTCTCGTCCTGGGCGGGCTCACCAGCCTGCTCCAGGGCTCGCTCCCGCCGTCGGTGAGCTCGTTCGCCAACTCCTCCGGGGGCTGGTCCATGCTCGTGTTCGCGCTCGTGCGCCTCGGCGGCGTCCGACCGGCAGCGGGGGCGGCGCTCGGCCTGCTGAGCTTCTGGGCGCTGCTCGAGGGCTACGACCTGGTGACCGCAGCGCGCGGCTTCGGCTACTCGCCTCCCTTCACGGACGTCTTCTGGCTGCTCGCCGTCCCCGCCGGGCCGATCCTGGGCGCCGCCGCCGCACTCACCCTCCACGGCTCGAGGACGTGGCGCGTCCTGGCCGTCGCGCCGCTCTCGGGCGTGCTGATCGGCGAGGGCGTCTGGGCGCTGGGCGCGGTCGCCGACACCACGAGTCCGGTGTACTGGTGGCTCCAGATCGTCCTGGGCGCGGGCTTCCTCGTCCTGGCCGTCGTGCGGAGGAGGCCGCGCGCACTCGTCTCGCTCGCGGCGCTCGGCGTCACCGCGGCGGCCGCCGTCGCCTTCTTCGTCGTCTACTCCGCGCTGTGAACCGTTCGAGAGGGTCGTCGCGGACCCTCCGCGCACTCGCGGCTTCCGCCCTCCTCCTGGCCCTCGCAGGGTGCACCACCACGGCGGACACCCCGGTCGCGCCGCCGTCGTCCGCCTCCGTGCCGCCGTCGGCCTCCTCCGCCACCCCTCCTCCGATCGACGTCTCCGCCGAGCTGGCCGCGCTCGAGAACGAGTTCGACGCCCGGATCGGCGTCAGCGCCGTCGACACCGGCTCGGGTCGCCGGGTCGATCACCGGGCCGACGAGCGCTTCGGCTTCGCCTCGAGCCTCAAAGCCCTCGCCGCGGCGGAGTTCCTGCGCACCGTCCCCGCCGCCGAGCGGGACGAGGTGGTCACCTGGACCGTGGCCGACGTCGAGGCGGCGGGCTACTCCCCCGTCACGGAGGAGAGCACCGCCACCGGCCTGCCGCTGTCGCAGCTCGCCGAGGCGGCCGTCCGCCGGAGCGACAACACAGCGCTGAATCTCGTCCTCCGGCGCCTCGGCGGACCCTCCGCCCTCGACCGTGGACTCGAGGCTCTCGGCGACACCACCACCGAGGTGGTGAACGAGGAGCCCGCTCTGAACACGATCGAGCCCGGCAGCATCGACGACACCACCACCCCGGCCGCGTTCACGGCGGACCTCGCCGCGGTCGCCACAGGTGACGTGCGGTCCGCGGAGGACCGGGCACTCCTGCTCGACTGGATGAGCGGCAACGCGACCGGCGACACTCTCGTCCGGGCGGGCGCTCCGGCCGGCTGGAGCGTCGCGGACAAGTCCGGGGGCGCCGGCGGGATCCGCAACGACGTCGCCGTGGTGACGCCTCCCGGGCGGGACGCGGTCGTGCTGTCGATCCTCTCGTCGCGCAACGACCCCGAGGCGGACTACGACGACGCGCTGGTCGCCCGCGCCGCGGCCGTCGTGCTGGGAGCCCTGCGGTAGCGTCCGCCCGGCGTCAGCAGTGCCGGTTCACGTAGCCCGGTGCGCCACGGGGGACGACGTCGCGGTCGCGGAGGGTGACCGAGATGCTCCGGCCCCGCGTTGCGCAGGCCTCGGAGTAGGCGGACCGGCCGTTGTCGGTGTACTCGATCTCGTAGACCTGGCGCCCGTAGACGTCCGTGTACGCCGCGCACTCGTCGTAGACCTGGCACTCCTCGACGACGGCGAAGTCGAAGCCGACCGTCCTCTTCCCGGCAGCGGCGAGATCGGCTCCGTTCTTCTGGCCGATCGCCAGGCCGGCGCGGTGAGCGCGCGCCGTCAGGAGGGTGGCGAACGCCTGCGCCTGCGACTTCGTCAGCCTCCCGCCCGAGCGGGTGTAGCTGTCCAGATTGTCGGCCTCGACGGCGTCGAAGCCGTCCTCGGCGCAGCCGTCGATCCAGGCGCCGACGATCGCGAGCAGAGCGGTCCGCTTCGCGGCGGTCGAGACGTCGAAGAGGTACTCGTCCGGCCAGCCCGGATCGGCGAGGGGCTTCCCGTCCGCTCGCCTCACCAGGAGCTCGGGGTGCCGCTTCGCGAAGGCGGCGCTCTCGCCGGGCTGGGTCTGGAAGGCGTTCACGTAGCAGATGCTGTAGCGGCCGGCGGCGGGCGCGTCCGTGCGGTCGCGGTCGACAATGGTGACGCTCGACGCCGTAGCGTAGGCGCCTCCCAGCTGGTAGTCGAGGACGCCGTTCGCGGGAGGGAGCAGCGGTGCCGCCGAGGCCGCGGCGGGCTGGATCAGCAGCAGCCCCGCGACGACCAGGGCGAGGAGGCCGAGACGGGGCCGACGCGGCCTCATCCGGGAGCTCCCGGCGTGCGCCCTGCGGCTCGCACGCCCGTGGCCGCCGGCAGCGCGTCGAGTGCGAGCTCGCCGATGACCGCGATGCGATCCGCCGGTGCTCCGTCGCGGGCCTGCGTCGACATCCCGCTGAGCACGGCGACGACGAAGGCGGCGACGGATCCGGCGTCCGTCTCCGGCGGCACGTCGCCCTCCTCGATCCCGCGCTCGACTCGTGCGGCGACGAGCGCCTCCATCTCGCGGCGACGGGCCTCGAGCCGCGGCTCGCTCAGCACGAAGCAGCCGGCAGGAGTGCCGGGCGCCGAGTACCCCTCCGCACTGACTCGGACGACGGCGGCGACGGCCTCGCGCGCCGTCGGCCGGTCGAGCAGCTCCTCGAGCACGGCGTTCGCGGTGCCGGCGTAGCAGGCCGCGGCGGCCTCGAAGAGCTCGTCCTTGTCGCCGAAGGCGGCGTAGAGGCTCGGGGCCGAGATGCCGATGTCCCGGGTGAGCACCGCGACCGTCGTCTCGTCGTAGCCGTCGCTCCAGAAGCGGTTCATCGCGGTCCGCAGCGCCGCTCCGCGATCGAAGCTCCTCGGTCGTCCTGCCATGCCCATCAATCTATAGCAGGCGCTACGGAATGTGCTAGCGTCCTCGCCACCCGTTCTTTATCGATCGCTACAGAAAGCGGACCCCATGCAGATCCACGATTCCACCGCCCTCGTCACCGGCGCCAACCGGGGCATCGGCGCCGAGTTCGTCCGGCAGCTCCGCGCCCGCGGCGCCCGCACCGTCTACGCCGCCGCCCGCGACGTCTCCTCGATCGCGGTGAGCGAGGGCGTCGTCCCCGTCGCGCTCGACGTGACGGACCCGGTGCGCATCGAGGAGCTGGCCGCCGAGCTCGGCGCCCTGCAGATCCTCGTCAACAATGCGGGCATCGCGCCGACCGTGCCCTTCCTCACCGGCGACATCGCCGAGATCCGCCGCACCGTCGAGACGAACGCCTTCGGACCGCTCCTGCTGACCCGCGCCTTCGCCGGCCACCTCCGTCGCACCGGCGGCGGCGGCGTGCTCAACGTGCTGTCCGTGTCGTCCTTCACGTCGTTCCCGGGCGCCGAGTCCTACTCGATGTCGAAGGCCGCGGCGTGGAGCGCGACCGACGGCCTCCGCCTCGCTCTGGCCGAGCAGGGCACCCAGGTCCTCGGGCTGCACATGGGGTTCGTCGACACCGACATGGCGTCCTGGACGGACGCGCCCAAGTCCTCGCCGGAGGCGATCGTGACCGCCGCCCTCGACGGCCTCGAGCGCGGCGACTCCGAGGTGCTCGCCGACGACATCGCCCGCAGCGTCAAGGCCGGCCTCGCTCTCGATCCCGCGGAGCGCTACGGGCAGCTGCTCGCCGGCTGATCCTCGACAGGCGGCGTCACCGGAGGTCGTCGTCGATGCCGCGGAGGTCGAGGACGAAGCGGTAGCGCACGTCGTTCCTCGCCAGCCGGTCGAGGGCGGTCCCGACCTCCGCGACCGGCAGCACCTCCACCTCCGCGGCGACGCCCTCCGCGGCGCAGAAGTCGAGCAGGTCCTGCGTGCAGCGGCGCCCTCCGCTGCCGGCCGAGGCGAGCCGCTTCCTGCCGACGAGCAGGTCCAGGACGTCGACCGTCACCGTGCCGAGGTGCCCGAGGAGGAACAGGGTGCCGTCGAGGGCGAGCACGCGCAGGTAGTCAGCCGGGTCGTGCGGGGCGGACACCGTGTCGATCACGACGTCGAGCGAGTCGCGGGCGGCGGTGAGCGCCTCCGCGTCCGTCGTGACGACGACGTGCTGCGCTCCGAGCCGGCGGGCGTCCGCCTCCTTGCCCGGTGACGTGGTCAGGAGCGTGACCTCGGCGCCGAGAGCCGCGCCGAGGCGGACCGCCAGGTGGCCGAGTCCGCCGAGGCCCGCCACACCGAGCCGGGTCCCGGGCCCGACTCCCGACGCTCTCAACGGCTCCCAGACCGTGATCCCCGCGCAGAGAAGCGGTGCGGCCGCGGCCGGGTCCAGGCCCTCGGGGAGTGCGTAGGCGAACCGCTCGCTCACGACGTACCGGCCGGAGTACGCCCCGAGCGTGGGCGTCCCGTCGATCCGGTCCGTGCCGCCGTAGGTGAGCGTCGGGAAGCTCGCGCAGAAGTTCTCCTGGCCCGCGCGGCACATGCCGCACTCGCCGCACGAGTCGACGATGTTCCCCACCGCGACCGCGTCGCCCGGATGGAACGCCGTGACTCCCGTGCCGACGGCGAGGACCTCGCCGACGAACTCGTGGCCGGGGACGAGCGGGAATCCGGCGTCGGCGCCCAGCGCGTGGAGGTCGCTGTGGCAGACACCGCAGAAGTCGACGCGGACGTCCAGGTCGTCGGCGCGCAGCTCGCGCCGCTCGACGACGGTGGGGCGGAGGGAGTCGCCGGGACGCTCGGCGAGGAGTGCAGTGGTGAGCATGCCGGCAACACTACGTACCGGTTGGTAGCTTCTCCGGGATCGTCAGCGGAGTCGCAGGGCCGCATCGACGACCTGTCCCAGTGCGGCTCGTCGGCGCTGGTGCACCGGGTCGGGGTCGCCGGGGTCGGCGACCGTGGTGACGGATCCCTGGGCCCAGGCCGCGGCGGTCGCGATGAGGAGGGTCCAGAGGTCGGCAGGGTCGAGGTCGGGGCGGAGGAGGCCGGCGCGCTGCTGCTCCGCGATGTCGGCGAGGTTCGCCTCGTCGATGCCCTCGTTGCCCGCGTAGAGGTAGCCGTCCGGCTCCTGCTCGAGCCGCTTCCACATGACCAGGCGCATCAGCGCGGGGTCGGCCAGGTAGTCGTCGTAGAGCCGTCTCGCGTAGTCCGCGGGGTCCGCCGCCGTGAAGGGCACCCGCTGGGCGTTGGCGAGCACGTGCGCGTCGAACACCGCGTCGAACAGCCGCTCCTTCGCTCCGAAGTGCGAGTACAGCATCGGCTTGCTCATCCCCGACCGTGCCGCGATGCGGTCGACCCGCGCTCCCGCCAGCCCGTGCGCCGCGAACTCCTCCGTCGCCGCCTCGAGGATCCGCTGCCGTGTCCGCTCCGCTCCCACGCCCTCACCGTACCCGCCGCCCCGCGCCCCTCCGCGCCTCGCGGTGCGGTGCCCTCCCCGCCCTCCGAGCCGACCGGCCGACCCGCACGCCAGCGCATCGCCTCGGACGGACGCATCCGGCTCCCTGGAACCCGCCATCCCGCAAGCCGACCGCGGTGACGCCTGGCGGTGACCGGCGTGCTCCCGGCACCGCTGAACGGCCGATCCGCGTGCCAGCGGATCGCCCTAGGCGGACGCACCCCGCTCCACGAATCGCACCACCCCGACAAGCCGACCGCGGTGACGCCTGGCGGTGACCGGCGTGCACCGCCACCGCCGAACGGCCGATCCGCGTGCCAGCGGATCGCCCTAGGCGGACGCACCCCGCTCCACGAAACGCACCACGTCGCCGAGCCGACCGCGCCACGCCGGGCAGGGACCGGCGTGCCACCGGCACCGCCGAACGGCCGATCCGCGTGCCAGCGGATCGCCCTAGGCGGACGCACCCCGCTCCACGAACCGCACCACGTCGCCAAGCCGACCGCGCCACGCCGGGCGAGGACCGGCGTGGGATCAAGCACAGCCGAACGGCCGATCCGCGTCCCAGCGGATCGCCCTAGGCGGACGCACCCCGCTCTACGAAACGCCCCACGTCGCCGAGCCGACCGCGCCACGCCGGGCGAGGACCGGCGTGGAATTCAGCACAGCCTCTCGAACCAGGCGAGGGCGCTCTGGTCGGTGAGGTTGGCGACCTGGTCGACGACGACGCGGCGGCGGGCGTCGTCGTCGGGGGCGGCGTGCCAGTCCTCGGCGAAGCCGGGCTCGAGGGTTCCCGGGCCGCGATCGAGGAGCGTGTCGGCGAGGCGGGTGAGGACTTCGCGCTGCTGGGCGTAGATGGGCTGGCGGGTGTTCCGCGACATCACGAACGTCGCGACGATCCCCTTGAGCACGGCGATCTCGGCCTGCTGCTCGCGGGGGACGACGACGTGGCCGCCGAAGCGGACGAGGTCGGGGTGCTGGTACGCCTCGCGGGTGGCCTCGGTGGCGGCGGCGGCGAAGCGGCCGATGAGCTGGCTGGTGAGGTTCTTGAGCCGGGCCTGGTCGCGGCGGGAGCCGTCCCAGGAGGAGACCCACACGTCGAGCGAGTCGAGACGGTCGAAAGCGGCGACGAGCTCGTCGTGTCCGACCTCCCCGCCGACCCAGGAGTGCATCGACTGCACGAGGTCCTCGTGGTCGGCGCGGGAGCCGAGTGCTTCGACGTCGATGTAGCCGGAGACCACCGCGTCCTCGAAGTCGTGCACGGAGTAGGCGATGTCGTCCGAGAGGTCCATCACCTCGGCCTCGATGCAGCGCACCCCCTCGGGGGCGCCCTCGCGCATCCAGGCGAACGCGGGGGCGTCGTCGGCGTAGAACCCGAACTTGGCGCGCCCCGACGGGTCGGCGACCGAGCGCGTGTCGGGCCAGGGGTACTTGCAGCTCGCGTCGATGCTGGCGCGGGTGAGGTTCAGCCCGTAGGGGCGGGCGTCGTCGCCGAACACCTTCGGCTCGAGCCGCGTGAGCAGCCGGAAGGTCTGCGCGTTGCCCTCGAAGCCGCCGATCCCCTCGGCCCAGGTGTTGAGCGCGCGCTCGCCGTTGTGCCCGAACGGCGGATGCCCGATGTCGTGCGCGAGGCAGGCCGTGTCGACGACGTCGGGGTCGAGGTCGAGGCTCGTGGCGAGCTCCCGGCCGATCTGCGCCACCTCGAGCGAGTGGGTCAGGCGGTTGCGCGCGAAGTCGACGCCCGCCGTGGGGCTGAGCACCTGGGTCTTCGCGGCCAGGCGGCGGAGCGCGCTGGAGTGGAAGAGCCGGGCGCGGTCGCGGGCGAAGTCGGAGCGGCGGGTCGAGTGGTCCTCCGGCAGGAATCGCTCGGTGTCGACGAGCGAGTACCCCCAGAGCGCGCGGTCATCCACCGCTGTTGTGGATCTCGGCGGCCGAGACCGCGTCGCGCTGCCCGGCGTCGAGCTCGCGGGACTCGAGCCAGCGGTCCGGGAGGGAGGGGACCTTGGGCGAGCCGGCGCGGCCCCGCTGCCCCTCGGCCGCCTCGCCCGGATAGGGCTGCGTCCAGTCGAGCGTCGCCAGGAGCTCGTCGAGCTGCGCGAGCGACTCGACGGTGGCCAGGCGAGCGCGGAGGTCGCCGCCGACGGCGTAGCCCTTGAAGTACCAGGCGACGTGCTTGCGGATGTCGCGGCAGCCGCGCTCCTCGCTCTCGAAGAAGTCGACGAGCAGCTCCGCGTGGCGTCGGAACGCCTCGGCGACCTGCCCGAGCGAGGGGCGGAACCGCTCGTCGGAGCCGGCGAACGCGGCGGCGAGGTCGCCGAAGAGCCAGGGGCGCCCGAGGCAGCCGCGACCGACGACGACTCCGTCGCAGCCCGTCTCGGCCATCATCCGCAGCGCGTCCTCGGCCGACCAGATGTCGCCGTTGCCCAGCACGGGCACGCTCGTGACCGTCTCCTTGAGCATGGCGATCGCCGACCAGTCGGCGTGCCCGCTGTAGAACTCGGAGGCGGTGCGCGCGTGCAGCGCGATCGACGCGACCCCGGCGCCCTCGGCGGCACGGGCGGCCTCGAGGTAGGTGAGGTGGTCCGGGTCGATGCCCTTGCGCATCTTGACGGTGAGCGGGACGTCGCCGGCGGCCTTCACGGCGCCCTCGACGATCTGCCGGAACAGCGGGAGCTTCCACGGCAGGGCCGCTCCCCCGCCCTTCCGGGTGACCTTGGGCACGGGGCAGCCGAAGTTGAGGTCGATGTGGTCGGCCCGGTCCTCGGCGACGAGCATGGTGACCGCCTCGGCGACCGTGACCGGGTCCACTCCGTAGAGCTGGATCGAGCGCACCGACTCGCTGGGGTGGTGGCGGATGAGGCGCATCGACTCCGGCGTGCGCTCGACGAGCGCGCGGGAGGTGATCATCTCGCTCACGTAGAGGCCGTTGCCGAACTCGCGGCAGAGGCGGCGGAACGCCGTGTTGGTGATGCCAGCCATGGGGGCGAGCACCACCGGCGCGTCGAGTTCGAGGGGGCCGATCCGGAGCGCCGGCGCGGTGCGCGCGGGCGGGGCGGCCGTGAGAGTGGAGGACATCGGTATCGATTCTCCCAGATCCTGTGTTGGGGAAGGCGGAGTGACGAGCAGAGAGGTGGAGAGATGAACGGGAGCACACCTGTGGAGGACGGTTCGCAGCGGCTGGAGGCGGACGCGTCCGCCCGCGGCCTGGCGGTCGAGATCGTGGAGAGGCCCGCTGCCGGCAGCCTGCACGAGGCGGCCGCGCTGCTCGGCATCGAGCCCGGCGACATCGT
This sequence comes from Rathayibacter sp. AY1A3, assembly GCF_002930975.1. Lineage (NCBI taxonomy): Bacteria > Bacillati > Actinomycetota > Actinomycetes > Micrococcales > Microbacteriaceae > Rathayibacter > Rathayibacter sp. AY1A3. The sequence goes on from NZ_PSTO01000012.1 coordinate 82,860, forward strand.
GAAGTCGCTCGTGGTGAAGCGCCACGACGGCGGCTACCTGTTCGCCCTCGTCCCCGGCGGGCGGCAGATCGCGTGGCCGAAGCTGCGCGCGGTGGTCGGAGTGAACAAGCTCCGCCTCCCGGACGAGACGGCCGCCCTCGAGGCGACCGGCTACCGGCGCGGCACCATCACCCCGATCGGCTCCACGACGGCCTGGCCGGTCTACGCCGACGAGCGGATCCTCGGCCGCCGCGTGGCGATGGGAGCCGGCGCCGACGGGCGCAGCGCCTTCGTCGACGCGGACGCCCTCGTGGCCGCCTACGGCGCGACCGTGGCCGACATCACCGTGGAGGAGCCTCCGCGCTGATCGGCGGCACCTCGGCCCGCGGTTCCTCGGCCGGGGGCACGGCGCAGACGCCGTCCTCGCACAGCGGCACGCCGGAGTCGCCCAGCATCTCGAACGGCCCGCTCACGCGACGGCCGCCCGCCGCTCCAGCACATGCTCGAGGACCTCGGTGAACGCCGCCGGCTCCTGGGCGCCGGAGACGCCGAAGCGCCCGTCGAGGACGAAGAACGGCACCCCCGAGATCCCGTACTCGCGGGCCTGGGCGATGTCGGACTGCACCCGCCCGAGGTAGCGCCGGTCCTCGAGAGCGCGGCGCGTCTCCGCCGGGTCGAGCCCGACCTCGCCGGCGAGCGAGGCGAGCACCTCCGGATCGGCCAGGTCGCGGCCCTCGACGAAGTACGCGCTCAGGAGACGCTCGACGAGCTCGAGCTGCAGTCCGTTCTCCTTGGCGTGGTGGAGCGCCTGGTGGGCGGTGACCGTCTTGACGTGGCGCACCGACTCGAAGTGGTAGTCGAGGCCGACGCTCGCCGCGATCGCCGTGACGGAGTCGAGCATCTGCTGCGCCTGCGCCTCCGGGATGCCCTTGTGCTCGGCGAGGAACGTCGCCTCTCCCCCGCGGTAGTCCTCCGGCGTGTCCGGCGAGAGCTCGAAGCTGCGGTACTCCACGACGACCTCCGGAGCCTCGGGGTGGGCGGCGCGGAAGGCCTCGAGCCCGCGCTCGAACCGGCGCTTCCCGATGTAGCACCAGGGGCAGGCGATGTCGGACCAGACGTCGACGGACAGGGGGCTCGGCTCAGCACTCACCCCCAGGACAACGGAGGGGGCGCCCCGCTATTCCCGCAGCACGCGGACGAGCTCGTCCACGTCGGACTCGTCGTTCCAGAGGTGGAAGGCGATTCGGAGCCGGCCGCCGCGGCCCGAGACGCGCAGACCCGCGGCCTGCAGCAGCTCCAGGTCCGCTCCCCCCTCGTCCGGCCAGGACACGAGCGCCCGGTGCTGAGGCTCCCGGTCCAGCCGCTCGCACAGCAGGTCGCCGAGGCCGGAGGCGTGCGCCCAGACCGCGTCGAGGTCGAGCGAGCGGAACAGGGCGAGCGACGCCTCGGCGCCGGCGAACGCCTGCCAGGCCGGCGAGACGTCGAAGCGGCGGGCGTTCTCGGCCAGGTGCATGGCCGGTCCGTAGCAGGACGACCACACGTCCTCCCCCGAGTACCAGCCCGCCTGCACGGGGACGAGCTCGGCCGCGTAGTCGGGCGAGACGGTGAGGAACGCCACTCCGCGCGGCGAGCACAGCCACTTGTAGGCGTGGGTGAGGGTCGCGTCGAAGCGGGAGGCGTCGACCGGCAGGACGCCGGCCGCCTGCGTGAGGTCGCACGCGGTCCGCACTCCGTGGCGCGCGGCCGCCTCGAGGACGGCGTCGAGGTCGGCGAGCGCTCCGCTGCTCGACTGCACGGCGGAGAAGACGACGAGGTCGTCCCCGTCCTCGACGGAGTCGGACAGCGCCTCGAGCGCGACGGAGCGCACGGTCACTCCGCGGTGCGCCTGGGCGAGGAAGGGGAACACGATGGAGGAGAAGTCGCCGTCCACGCAGAGCACGCGGGCCCCGTCGGGCAGCGAGGCGGCGAGCACGGCGGCCATGGCGGAGGTCTGCGAGCCGATCGCGACACGGTCGACCGGGACGCCGGCGATCGCGGCGAACGAGGCACGCGCGCGCTCGGCGACAGCGCCGTAGGCGGCGGCCGTGCTCTCCCCGGACGACCAGCCGTCGAGGTCCGCCCGCAGCGCCTCGACGGTCTCCCGCGGCGGCAGGCCGAGGGTGCAGGCGTTGTGGTAGCCGCGGGCACCGGCGAAGCGCGCGCGCAGGTCGGCGGAGTTCGGCAGTGCGGTGCTCACCTCTCGAGGATGACGCTCCGGAGCCGGATCGCCAAGACCGGGGAGCGACCGGGCGCGTCGGCGGCGGGCCCGGTCAGCGGGCGGCGAGGGCGTGCGCCTGCTCGAGCACGGCGACGACCTCGCGGGCCTCTCGGACGTTCACCGGCGAGGGAGCGCCGTCCAGGAGCGACCGCGCGACCTGCTCGAGGAACGCGGCGTATCGTCCCCGCTCGCTCGGCACGGGGTGTGCGCCGGAGTCGTCGACGAGGACGCCCCATCCCTCCGGCGCGACCTCGCCGAAGCCGTCGTCGTCGGGCCTGGCGCCGCCGGTGCGGAGCGCGGTCTCCTGCGGATCGAGACCGTCGACGCTGAAGGCGGCGCGGGTGCCGAGCACGCGGAAGCGGGGGCCTGTCGCCCGGGCGACGCGGCTCATGGTGAGGTGGGAGCGGACGCCGCTGTGATGCAGGAGCGAGACGAACGCGTCGTCCTCGCTCGCGGAGCCCTCATGGACGGTCCGGGTCTCGGCCGCCGTGACGACCGCCGGGCCGAACAGCAGCAGCGCCTGGTCGACCAGGTGGCTGCCGAGATCGAAGAGGATCCCGCCACCCTCGGCCGGACCCGTCTCGCTCTGCCACCGGCCCGTCTTCGGCGCGCTCCAGCGCTCGAAGGTCGACTCGAAGCGGAGGACCTCGCCGAGGACCCCTTCGCCCAGGAGGCGGCGGAGCGTGAGCAGATCGGCGTCCCAGCGCCGGTTCTGGAAGACGAAGACGGGCGCACCGCTCCGCTCGGAGGCGGTGATGATCGCATCCGCGTCGGCGGCGCTCGGTGCGAAGGGCTTGTCGATCACGACGGCGACACCGGCCTCGAGCACCCGGACGGCCTGCTCCCGGTGCACCGACGGCGGCGAGGCGAGCACGACCAGCTCCGGCCGCTCGGCGAGCACCGCGTCGAGGTCGGGCACGATCCGGGCCTCCGGATGCGCGGCGGAGGCCGCGGCCCTCCGACCGGCGTCGCGGGTGGAGACGGCGACGACCTCGAAAGCCGGGTCGGCCGCGAGGAACGGACCGTGGAAGACGCTGCCGGCGAGCCCGAAGCCGACGATCCCGGCCAGGATCACGAGGAGGCCCCCGGCACGTCGACCGCGCCGCCGAAGCGGCGGGAGCGGCCGGAGTAGTGCTCGATCGCGTCCCAGAGGTCGGTCCGCGTGAAGTCCGGCCAGAGCCGGTCGAGGAACACCATCTCGGCGTAGGCGCTCTGCCAGAGCAGGAAGTTGCTGGTGCGCTGCTCGCCGGAGGAGCGCACGAAGAGGTCGACGTCCGGCATCTCGGGCACGTAGAGCGCCCGGGCGATCGTCTTCTCGGAGATGCCGGAGGGCTTGAGCCGCCCTGCCTGGACCTCGGCGGCGAGCCGCTGCACCGCGTCGGCGATCTCGGTGCGCCCGCCGTAGTTGACGCACATGGTGAGGGTGAGCACGTCGTTGTCCGCGGTCATCCGCTCGGCGAACTGCAGCTCGTTGATCACCGACGCCCACAGGCGCGGCTTCCGCCCGGCCCAGCGGATGCGCACGCCCCACTCGTTGAGCTGATCGCGGCGGCGGTGCAGCACGTCGCGGTTGAAGCCCATCAGGAAGCGCACCTCCTCGGGCGAGCGCTTCCAGTTCTCGGTCGAGAACGCGTAGACACTGAGGTGCTTCACGCCGATCTGGATCGCTCCGGCCACGACGTCCAGCAGCGCCGTCTCGCCGCGCTTGTGCCCCTCGATCCTCGTCAGGCCGCGGGAGTTCGCCCAGCGGCCGTTCCCGTCCATCACGATGGCGACGTGCCCCGGAACGGCCTTCCGCGGGATCGCGGGCGGGTGGATCCCGGTCCAGTCGAGAGGGCGGTACGGCTCGGCGTCCTTGTGGGTGAAGGGCTTCATCGGGTGACGTGCTCCAGGGATCTCAGACCGCGTTCGAGGTGGAACTGCGTGTAGGCGGCGACCACTCCGCTCGCCCGCGACCGCGTGGTCGGCTCGGTGGTCTCGGCGTGGGCCCAGTCTCCCGTGAGCAGCGCACCCAGCAGGACCACGACCTCCGGAGCGACCCGCGGTGCTCCGGGCGGCGTGCAGTCGGCGCAGACGACGCCTCCGAGCTGCACCACGACCGCGCCGTGGGGCCCGGGGGCGCCGCAGCGCGCGCAGTCCTCGAAGCTGGGCGCCCAGCCCGCGATCGAGAGCGCCCGCAGGAGGTAGGAGTCGAGCGTCAGCACCGGCTCGTGCTCGTGCTTCGAGAGCGATCGCAGGGCCCCGACGAGCAGCAGGTACTGCTGCAGGGAGGCGTCCGCGTCGGTGAGGCGGTCCGCCGTCTCGACCATCGCGCTCGCGGCCGTGTAGCTGTCGTAGTCGGCGGCGATCAGCGCACCGTAGGCGCCGAGCGACTCGGCCTGCGTGACGATGTCGAGGCTCCGGCCCTCGTAGAGCTGGAGGTCGGCGACCATGAACGGCTCGAGCCGCGAGCCGAACTTGGAGCCGGTCTTGCGCACGCCCTTCGCCACCGCGCGGATCTTGCCGTGGCTGCGCGAGAGCAGCGTCACGATGCGGTCGGCCTCGCCCAGCTTGTGCGTGCGGAGCACCACGGCTTCGTCGCGATAGGTGGGCATCCTCCGATTATCCCCCCGACCCCCGACACCCGGCTGGCAGCCCGGCCGGAGCAGGGCCCGCGCCGTGGAACGATGTCCGGGTGGCAGCCTCCCTCTTCGAGATCCCGGCCTGGGCCGACCTGCTCGCGATCGCCATCGGCTGCCTCCAGGGCGCGATGTTCGCGGGCGAGTTCCGCGACCGCCGGATCGACCTGCTCGGCGTCACGATCATCGGCACGGCCACCGGCCTCGGCGGCGGCGTGCTCCGCGATCTGCTGCTCCAGACGCCCCTGGTGGCCCTGCACACCGACGCGTACCTGATCGTCGCGGTGACCGCCTCCCTGCTCGGGATGCTGCTCCAGCACCTGCTGAACCGGGTCGACGGGACGATCACCGCCCTCGACGCGCTGACCCTCGGGCTCTTCGGCGCGATCGGCACCACGAAGGCCCTGTCGCTCGGCGTGCCGGAGGTGCCGGCCGTGTTCGTCGGCACCGTCTCGGCCGTCGGCGGATCCGTCGTCCGCGACATCCTGCTGAACCGGCCGATCGCGCTGATGCACGTCGGCTCGCTCTACGCGGTCGCCGCCTCGGTGGGCACGGGCGTGCTGGTCCTCGCGCTGCGCTTCGGGGTGACGATCGACTTCGCCGCGCCGCTCGCGGTGGGCGTGACCACGGTCATCCGGCTGCTCGCGGTCCGCTACGGCTGGAGCCTGCCGGAGCAGCGCGCGCTCAGCGGCGTGCCGCGCCTGCGCTGGCGCCGCCGGACCTAGCGGCGCCCGACTCGGCCGCAGGGAGCGGCGTTCCGCGCTGTCCGCGCACCGGAACGCCGAGGGAGCCGCGACCCGTCACGGCTCCCCCGGCAGGGATCGGGCCCGATCAGGCGGAGGCGCCGGCCAGCTCGCGGACCGGGACCTCCTCGCGCAGGGCGCGGTTGACGGCCGAGACGATGGCCTTGAGCGAGGCCGTCGAGATGTCGGCGTCCACGCCCACGCCCCACAGCGTCCGACCGTTCACCGTGCACTCGACGTAGGAGGCGGCCAGTGCGTCGCCGCCGGCGCTGAGAGCGTGCTCGACGTAGTCGAGGACCCGGACCTCGACGCCCTGCTGCTCGAGCACGGCCTCGAAGGCGTTGATCGGGCCGTTGCCCCGGGAGCTGGCCGACACGCTCTCGTCGCCCACCCGGAGGACCGCGTCCAGCGCGATGCTGCCGCCCAGATCGCTCGACGTGTTCGTGCGCAGCAGCTCGAAGCGGCCCCACTTCTCGTCGGCGCGCTCGGCGGGCGCGGGCAGGTACTCGTCCTGGAACACCGTCCAGATCTGCTCGCTCGTGACCTCGCCGCCCTCGGCGTCGGTCTTGGCCTGCACGACGCCCGAGAACTCGATCTGCAGCCGGCGCGGCAGGTCGAGCGCGTGGTCCGTCTTCAGCAGGTACGCGACTCCGCCCTTGCCGGACTGCGAGTTGACGCGGATGACCGCCTCGTAGGAGCGGCCCAGGTCCTTCGGGTCCACCGGCAGGTAGGGCACGGCCCAGGTGAGCTCGTCGACGCTGCGGCCGGTCCGCTCGGCCTCGGCCTGCATCGCCTCGAAGCCCTTCTTGATGGCGTCCTGGTGCGAGCCGCTGAAGGCGGTGAAGACCAGGTCGCCCGCCCAGGGGCTGCGCTCGGGCACGGGCAGCTGGTTGCAGTACTCGGCGGTGCGCTTGATGCCGTCCATGTCGCTGAAGTCGATCTGCGGGTCGATCCCCTGGGTGAACAGGTTCACGCCCAGCGCGACCAGATCGACGTTGCCGGTGCGCTCGCCGTTGCCGAAGAGGCAGCCCTCGATCCGGTCGGCACCGGCCAGGTAGCCCAGCTCGGCCGCCGCCACGGCCGTGCCGCGGTCGTTGTGGGGGTGCAGCGACAGCACGATGTTCTCGCGCTGCGCGAGGTTGCGGCTCATCCACTCGATCGAGTCGGCGTAGACGTTCGGGGTGGCCATCTCGACGGTGGCGGGCAGGTTCAGGATGACCTTGCGCTCGGGAGTCGGCTCGAAGACCTCGACGACCCGGTCGCAGATCTCGCGGGCGAAGTCGAGCTCGGTGCCGGTGTAGCTCTCGGGCGAGTACTCGTAGTAGACGGCCGTGCCGGGGACGGTCGACTCCATCTCGCGGCACTTGCGGGCGCCGGCCAGCGCGATGTCGATGATGCCCTGACGGTCCTTGCGGAACACGACCTCGCGCTGCAGCACGCTCGTGGAGTTGTAGAGGTGCACGATCGCCTGGCGCGCACCGCGGATCGACTCGTAAGTGCGCTCGATCAGGTGGTCGCGGGCCTGGGTCAGCACCTGGATGGTGACGTCCTCGGGGATCGCGCCCTCCTCGATGAGGCTGCGCACGAAGTCGAAGTCGGTCTGGCTCGCGCTCGGGAACCCGACCTCGATCTCCTTGTAGCCCATCCGGACCAGCAGATCGAACATGATGCGCTTGCGCTCGGGGCTCATCGGGTCGATGAGCGCCTGGTTGCCGTCGCGGAGGTCCACGGCGCACCAGCGGGGCGCGGTCGTGATGCGCTTCGACGGCCAGGTGCGGTCGGGCAGGTCCACGGCGATCAGCTCGTGGAAGGGACGGTACTTGCCGATCGGCATGGGCGACGGCTTCTGGTTGTTCAGCATGAGGTGCTCTCCCGGCGCAGTGGTGCGCACGTGTCTGTTCTCGCTCGTGACCGATCCCGCTCGCGTGCGGCTCCGCTGGTGGGCGGTGCCGGTCGGGCGGTCTTGCGGGGATCCGGATGCGGATCGACCTCGCGGGCGAGGGATGGTTCAGCCGACGACGGACTCCGCGACGAGGATGGCCTGAGGATCAGATCTCGTCGCGGCGGAGAAGGAGGAGCTGTCCGAAGCGCACCCGGTCAGGGTAGCACCGCCCCCGCGGCGCGTCACCCCGGCGTCCCGCTCTAGGAGACCAGGCCGTTCTCGTAGGCGTAGACCACCAGCTGCACGCGGTCGCGCAGGCCGAGCTTGCCGAGGGTGCGGCTGATGTGCGTCTTCACCGTCGCCTCGCTCAGGAACTCGGCGCGCGCGATCTCGGTGTTGCTCATCCCCCGCGCGGCCAGGTGGAAGATCTCGCGCTCGCGGTCGGTGAGGGTCGCGAAGGCGGGCGGGGTCTCGCGTCCGCTGCCCGCCGCTCCGAAGTGCTCGAAGAGCTCGCGGGTCGCGGAGGCGGCGACCACGGCGGTCCCCGCGTGCACGGTGCGGACGGAGGCGAGGAGGAAGCCGGGCTCCGTGTCCTTCAGGAGGAAGCCGCTCGCACCCGCCCGGATGGCGCGCGCGGCGGCCTCGTCGAGGTCGAAGGTGGTCAGCACGAGGATGCGCGGAGGCTCGACCCGCCGCTCCTGCGCGTCCGCGAGGATCCGCCGGGTCGACTCGATCCCGTCGACGCCCGGCATCCGGATGTCCATCAGCACGACGTCGGGGGCCAGCCGCGCGACCAGCTCCGCGCCCTCCGCCCCGTCCGAGGCCTCGCCGACCACCTCGAGGTCGGGCTGCGAGCCGAGCAGCATGCGGATGCCGGCGCGGAAGAGGGCCTGGTCGTCGACGAGGACGAGGCGGATGGTGTCGGTCATGCGGGGCTGCCTCCGGAGGCGAGGGGTAGGGCGGTGCGGGCGAGGGACGGGGAGGAGGGCAGGCGCGCGTCGACGACGAAGTCGTCCCCGACCGGGCCGGCGGCGAGCACTCCCCCGACGAGCGCGGCGCGCTCGCGCATGCCGACCAGTCCGTGGCCCTCGCCCGGCAGGGAGTCGCGCTCGACGTCGGCGCACCGGGCGTTGCGCACGGTGAGGGCGAGCTCGCCGCCGTCCTGGCGCAGGGCGATGTCGAGCGGCGAGCCCGGGCGGCCGTGGCGGAGAGCGTTCGTGGTCGCCTCCTGGGCGATGCGGTACAGGGCCAGACCGACGGCGCGCGGCACCGCCTCCAGGTCGACGGCGAGCTCGGCGCGGACGGGGGCTCCGGCTCCGCCCACGCTGTCGAGGAGGGCCGGCAGGTCGCGCGCGCCGGGCTGCGGGCCGTCGCTCTGCGAGTGCCGCAGCTGGGCGAGGAGCACGCGCACGTCGCCGAGGGCGTCCCGGGCGACGGAGGAGATGGTCAGCAGCGCGGCGTCGGTCTGCTCGGGGCTGGTGGCGCCGAGGTAGCGCGCGCCGTCCGCCTGCGCGATCACGACGGCGAGGGAGTGGGCGACGACGTCGTGCATGTCGCGGGCGATCCGGTTGCGCTCCTCCACGGTGTCGAGCTCGCGCTGCGCCCGGGCGCGCTCCTGCTCGGCCTGCGCGCGCAGGGTCTGGCCCTCACGCGCCCGGCGGACCGAGCGGGAGAGCAGTCCGATGGTCCAGGAGAGGCCGAGCGTCGCGAGGATCCCGCCGAAGGTGGCTCCGGCCGACAGGAGGCCGTCGTAGGCGCTCGCGACGAGGTCGAAGACGAGGACGAGATAGACGACGGCGACCACGGCGCCGAGGACGGCCGACACCGCTCCCGCGATCCGCATCCGCCGCGACTCCGACGCGCCGGCGCCGAAGAGGACGGCCAGGATGGCCAGATCCGCGGGTCCGGGAGCGAGGCTCGCGCTCATCTGCAGGGCGGCACCGGCCCAGGCGATCGAGAGGGCGAGGACCGGGGACCGCCGGTGCAGCACCAGCGCGACCGCGAGCACGCCCGCGACCAGCAGATGCATCGCGCCCTCCACCCCGGCGAACGGGAGGCCGGCGACGAGGAGGAGCACCAGCGCCTGACCACCGGCGACCCCCACCGCGAAGGGGTCCTGCGGCCCGGCGACCCGGGTCAGCAGCGCGTCGATCCGATCGCCCGCGAGGACCGGCGCCCGCAGCGCGTTGAGGTACACGAGGACCTTCGCCGCACCGAGCACGGAGGCGACCGCGAGGGCGACCAGGGCGAGGACCACGAACTCCACGCGCGCCGGGAGCCCGGACGGATCGAGCGGGCCGGAGAGGCCGAGCGCGACGGTGACGCCGCCGATCCCGGCGAGGATCAGGCCGCCCGCGAGCGCCAGGGCACGGGTCCAGGGGCCCACCCGGCGGGTCGTCTGCCAGAGGACGACCAGGCCGACGAGCACCCCGTCGACGGGGACGCCGCCGAGCAGGACGCCTCCGTCAGCGAGCGCGCCGACCGCGACGAGCGAGGGGGCGAGCGCGGGCAGGAATCCCGCGACGGCGAGGGCCAGCGCGAGCACGAGGCCGCCGGCGATCCGCTCGGTCGGAGTGACCCCGGTGAGCCCGAGCAGCAGATGGAGGGCGGCGAGCAGCGCCCCGGCGATCGGCAGGGCCGCCGGTCGGTCGAGGAGGGCGCGCATGAGGACCACGCTACGGGTCCGCGCGCCCGGGGGCGTCGTCCTGGAGGGTGACCGCGGTCGTCCTCCGGCGTCAGAAGCCCAGGCGCCCCAGCAGCTTCGGGTCGCGCTGCCACTCCTTGGCGACCTTCACCCGGATGGAGAGGAACACGCGGCGGCCCAGCAGGCGCTCGATCTGCTCGCGGGAGACGGCTCCCACCTCGCGCAGGCGCTGGCCGCCCTTGCCGATGATGATGCCCTTCTGGCTGTCGCGCTCCACGAAGACGTTGGCGTAGATGTCGATCAGCGAGCCGTCCTCGCGCTCGACCATGTCGTCGAGCGTCACGGCGAGGGAGTGCGGCAGCTCGTCCGAGACGCCCTCGAGGGCGGCCTCGCGGATGAACTCGGCGATCCGCGAGGACAGGTCCTCGTCGGTCACCGCTTCCTCCGGGTAGAGGGCGGGCGAGACGGGCATCAGGCGCAGGAGCTCGACGGCCAGGACGTCCAGCTGCTCCTCGGTCACGGCCGAGATCGGCACGATCGTGTCCCACTCGCGCAGCTCCGAGACGGCGAGCAGCTGCTTCGCCACGGACTTCTTCGAGGAGAGGTCCACCTTCGAGACGATCGCGACCTTCCGGGCGCGCGGGAAGGAGTCGAGCTGCTCGTTGATGAAGCGGTCTCCGGGGCCGATCGGCTCGTCCGCCGGGAACAGCATCCCGATGACGTCGACGTCGCCGAGGGTCGAGGTGACGAGCGAGTTCAGCCGCTCGCCGAGGAGCGTGCGCGGCCGGTGGATGCCGGGGGTGTCGACGACGATCAGCTGGCCGTCGGTGCGGTGCACCACGCCGCGGATAGCGCGCCGCGTGGTCTGGGGCTTCGAGCTCGTGATGGCGATCTTCTCGCCGACGAGGGCGTTCGTGAGCGTCGACTTGCCCACGTTCGGGCGGCCGACGAAGGACACGAAGCCCGCCCGGTAGGGAGCGGCGGCGGGAGTGGTGTCGGTCATCGTGCGTCCTCGTGCTGATCGCCCGTGGCTCCGCGGGTGGGAGCCGTGCTCGGGCTGGGGGTGGTGGTGCCGCCGTCCGCGATGATCGCGACGGGGCCGGTGCCGGGCTCGCCGGCGGTGTCCAGATCGGGATCGCGGCGGACGATCACCGTGGAGATGGTCCCACGGCGCGGGTCCGCCTGCTCGGCCTCGAGCAGCACTCCGCCGATCCGCGCCGTCGCGCCGCGCTCGGGGAGGCGCCCGTAGGCCTTGGTCAGCAGTCCGCCGACCGAGTCGACGTCGTCGTCCTCGAGGTCGAGCTCGAACAGCTCGCCGAGCTCGTCCACCGGCAGGCGCGCCGAGACGCGGTAGACCCCTGGCGCCGTCTCCTCGAAGAGGTCGACCTCGCGGTCGTACTCGTCGGAGATGTCGCCGACGAGCTCCTCGATCAGGTCCTCGAGCGTCACCAGGCCCGCGATGCCGCCGTACTCGTCGACCACCATCGCGAGGTGGTTGGACTCGAGCTGCATCTGGCGGAGCAGCTCGTCGGCCTTCTTCGACTCGGGCACGAACAGCGCCGGGCGCGCGAGATCGGCGACCGTGTCGTCGTCGTCCGGCCGCTCGTAGGTGTGCCGGGCCACGTCGCGCAGGTAGAGCACGCCGAGGACGTCGTCGACGCCGTCGCCGATGACGGGGAGCCGGGAGATGCCGCGGCTCAGCAGGAGCCCCATGCCGGCGCCGACGGAGGAGGTCGCCTCGATCGTCACCATGTCGGTGCGGGGCACCATCACCTCGCGGACGAAGGTGTCGTTGAACTCGAAGATCGAGTGGATCAGCTCGCGGTCGTCCTGCTCGAGCACGTCCTGCTCGGTCGCCTCGTCGACCATGCTGAGCAGCTGCTCCTCGGAGGAGAACCCCGCCGAGCGCCCGGTCCCCGGGGTCACCCGGTTGCCGAGGGCCACGAGCCCGTGCGCGACCGGACCCAGCGCGAGCCGGAGCACGTGCACGAGCGAGGCGCTGGTGGACAGGACCGCGCGGGCGTTGGCGCGCCCGACGCTGCGGGGGCTGGAGCCGACCAGGACGAACGAGACCGCCGCCATGATCAGGACCGCCAGCAGGAGCGCGAGCCAGAGCTGCGGGACCTCGACGACCAGCACCGTGGTGACGAACACCGCGGCCGTCGTCTCGGCCGCGATCCGCGAGAAGTTGACGACGTTGACGTGGGCGCTCATGTCGCCCGCGATCGCGCGGAGAGCGCGGGCGCTGCGGGAGTGCTGGGCCATGTCGAGCAGGTCGCTGCGCGAGAGGACGCCGAGGGCGGCGTCGGTCGCGGCGAACCAGCCGCCGACGGCGACGAGCGCGAGGGCGGCGATGAGGAGCTGGAGAGTGGGCACGGCGCGCTCTAGCGGCGTCGCTCGCTGATGTGGAAGCCGACCAGGATGTCGCGCTGGATGCCGAACATCTCGCGCTCCTCCTCCGGCTCGGCGTGATCGAAGCCGAGCAGGTGCAGGAGCCCGTGGGCGGTCAGCAGCTGCAGCTCGTCGAGCACGGAGTGGCCGGCCGACTCGGCCTGGGACTGCGCGACCTGCGGGCAGAGCACGATGTCGCCGAGGAGCCCCGCGGGGGTCTGCTCGTCCTCGGTCCCGGGACGCAGCTCGTCCATCGGGAAGCTGAGCACGTCGGTCGGCCCCGGCTCGTCCATCCACTGCACGTGCAGCTGCTCCATCGCGCCCTCGTCGACCAGCACGATCGCGAGCTCGGCGTCGGGGTGCACGTGGAGCGAGTCGAGCGCGTAGCCGGCGAGGCGCAGCAGGGCGGCCTCGTCGACGGGGACGCTCGACTCGTTGTTGATCTCGATGCTCACGGGGGCGGGTCTTCCTTCGGTTCGGGAGGTCCCGCAGCTCTGGCTCGCGCTCCTGCTGGCGGTCCTGATCATG
>NZ_PSTO01000013.1:0-85833 GCF_002930975.1 Rathayibacter sp. AY1A3
GCCGTGCCGTAGGCGGGGCCTGCGGCGGGTTGGTCGGGGGACGAGGGCGGGGTGTTCTCCGGCGGGAGAGGTGTGCTCATCGCGCGAGTATCGCAGAGCGGCGACGGCCTGCCGCGACATCGAGACGTCCCGTCTCAACACGTCCCTCCCCCTCCCGCGGGATGCCGTTCGGGCACGCCGGACACAGCGTGTCGCGGACCGGAGCGGCACCTCGCGGAGGGAGGACGGTGCGCCTCAGCGCAGCGACTCGAGCACGGCCTCCAGCTCGTCGACGGCGAAGTCGATCTCGGCGGCGGTGACCACCAGCGGCGGCGCCAGGCGGATCGTCGAGCCGTGCGTGTCCTTGGCCAGCACTCCGCGGGCCATCAGGGCCTCGCAGACGGCGCGACCCGAGGCGAGCCGCGGGTCGATGTCGATGCCGGCCCAGAGTCCGGCGCCGCGGACGGCGACCACTCCGCGGCCGATCAACGCCTCGAGGCGGGCGTGCAGCTGGGCGCCGCGCTCGCGGGCGAGGGCCTGGTACTCGCCGCTCGCGAGCATCTCGACGACGGCGAGGCCGACGGCCGCGGCGAGCGGGTTGCCGCCGAAGGTGGAGCCGTGCTGGCCCGGCTGCAGGACGCCGAGCACATCGGCGTCCGCGACCACGGCCGAGACGGGGACGATGCCGCCGCCGAGCGCCTTGCCGAGCAGGTAGACGTCGGGGACGACTCCGACCAGGTCGCAGGCGAAGGTGGCGCCGGTGCGGCCGAGGCCGGACTGGATCTCATCGGCGATGAAGAGGACGTTGCGGCGCGCGGTGATCTCGCGGACGGCCGGGAGGTAGTCGGCCGGCGGCACGACGATGCCCGCCTCGCCCTGGATCGGCTCGATCAGCACCGCCACGGTGTCGTCGTCGATCGCGGCCTCGAGGGCTTCCGCGTCCCCGAACGGGACCATGCGGAATCCGGGCGTGAACGGGGCGAAGCCGTCGCGCGCCTCCGCGTCGTCGCTGAACGAGATGATCGTGGTCGTGCGGCCGTGGAAGTTGCCCGCCGCGACGATGATGTTCGCCCGGCCCGGAGCGACGCCCTTGACCCGGTAGCCCCAGGCGCGGGCGACCTTGATGCCCGACTCGACCGCCTCCGCGCCCGTGTTCATCGGCAGGACCATGTCCTTGCCGGCGAGCGCGGCGAGCGCCGTGACGAACGGGCCGAGGCGGTCGTTGTGGAACGCGCGGCTGGTCAGGGTGACGCGGCCGAGCTGCTCGCGGGCCGCCTCCAGCAGCACCGGGTGCGAGTGGCCGAAGTTCACGGCGGAGTAGGCGGCGAGGCAGTCGAGGTAGCGGACGCCCTCGACGTCGGTGATCCAGGCGCCCTCGCCGGTGGCCGCGACGACGGGCAGCGGGTGGTAGTTGTGGGCGGCGTGCTCCTCCTCCGCGGCGATGAGGGCGGCGGAGCGGGCGGTGTCGGTGTCGGTGATGCTCATGTCGTTCCTCCTGAGGGGACGATCGACTCTCCAGGAGTCGTCGCACTCGGCGTCGAGTGCGACGAATCGTGGACAGTGGAGGGTGGGTCGGCGCTGCTGATCGCCGACCACGGGGAGTGGGTCAGCGGCGCAGCTCGAGCGTGCAGCACTTCACGCCGCCGCCGCCGAGCAGCAGCTCCGACAGGTCGACGCCGATCGGGTTGTAGCCGCGCTCGCGCAGCTGGCGCTCGAAGCCCGTCGCGCGGGACGCGATGACGACGTTGAGGCCGTCGGAGAAGGAGTTGAGCCCGAGCACGGACGCGTCCTCCTCCGAGACGAGGATCGCGTCGGGGTAGAGCTCGCGGAGGGTGCGGTTGCCCTCCTCGCTGAACGCGCTCGGAAGGTAGGCGATGTTCGTGTCGTCGAGCACGGCGATCGCGGTGTCGAGGTGGTAGAACGACGGGTTCACGAGCTCGAGCGTGACGACCTCGCGGCCGAAGACGCGGGCGACCTCGGCGTGCGAGTCGGAGGCGGAGCGGAAGCCCGTGCCGGCGAGGATCCGCTCGCCGACGAGGAGGAAGTCGCCCTCGCCCTCGTTGACCTCCTCGGGGACGCGGACGTCGAAGCCGGCCGAGCGGAACCAGTCCATGTACGCCGGGCCCTCGGGCTGGCGCTCGGGGTAGGTGAAGGAGGCACCGTAGGCGATGCCGTCGATCACGAATCCGCCGTTGGCCGCGTAGACCATGTCCGGCAGTCCGGCCTCGGGCTCGATCAGCTCGATCGTGAAGCCGAGATCGGCGTAGGTGTCGTAGAGGGTCTGCCACTGCCGGACGGCGAGGGAGGTGTCGGTGGGGACCTGCGGGTCCATCCACGGATTGATGCGGTAGACGACGGTGAAGTGCTCGGGACGGCACATCAGGATCGTCTTCGCGACGGCGGTTCGGGCGGGCGCCTCGGCGAGCACGGCGGTATCGGTCATTCGAGTCCTCCTGCGAAAGGATGCGGATGAGCGGACCGGGTCCAGTGGCTCCGTGCCCCGCGCATGACGCAACGGGATGGAGCACGCTCGCGCCCAGTCTTGCACGCGCCGATCGTGCGGTTCTCACCGTGGGGCGCACGGAATGCGCGTGAACGGTGGGTGCGGCGCGGGAAAACACCACCGGTCTTCCGCGGGGCGCTGTGATGCCGCCGCGACTCTCGCCTTGAGGCGGCTTTCGGAGGGATGACGCGGCGCCTCTCGGAGGAAGAGCCTTATTCCTCTCTCTTGTCATCGCGCTGATGACATCTGTGGAATCCATCGAATTCCGCCCTGAATGGGGGACTTAGGGCAGCGATAAGCGGCATGGGACGATCCCTCCGGCCCGACAGTCGTCGGCCTTCTCGCTCCGACGAATCCGGATGCCCTCCTCCATGCGAACGAAGACCCTCAGCGTCTCCCTTTTCCTCGCCCTGCTCCTCTCCCTCTTCGTCGCGACCCCGGCCCAGGCCGCGGGCTCGCCGGCCGCGCCGACGAACGTCGTCGCCGTGCAGAACGGATGCACGGACGCCGTCACGGTCTCTTGGAGCGCCCCTCAGCAAGCAGTCGCGGGCTATCGCATCCACGTGTACGAGAAGTACTACTTCTACCCGGGGTATTACTTCTACCAGATGTTCACCACTGCCCTCACCGAGGTCAGCGGGGCCACCTCGGCGACGATCTCCGTCCCGCACTCCACCGATCCCCTGGGCGTCGAGGTCGTCAGCGTCACCGACTTCTCCGCGCCGTTCTCCGGCGGCTCCGAGGGCGCTCCGTTGGAGCCCTCGGACTTCCAGAGCCCTGTCGCAGCGGCAGACGTCCACCGTCAATCCGGAGCGCCCGGACCGTCGGACCTCACTGTCACTGTCGACCCCACGACCACTCTTGCCACCGCGAGCTGGGACGCGCCCTCGCTCGATGGACGGCAGTGCGGGTTCGACGAGTACCACGCGACCACCGACTTCGTATTTGGCCCGAGCGGTGACCCGGAGGGATACCCCGGATACGATGCGGTCTACGCCGCGGATTCCACCTCTCAGACCCTTTCTCTGGACCGACCCGGGTTTCACCAGTTCTGCATTTGGTCCGCATCCGCGAGCGACGGATTCAAGAATCGCCGCACTTACACCGACTCCTTGAAGACGTGCGCCGGTTTCAGCACCGACTTCTCCATGCCGTCGGCACCGGAACAGGTCCATGCCGAATCCTCGGGCAGCTCCATCACTGTGTCGTGGAGCGAGCCGTCCAACGACGGCGGCAGTCCCGTCACCGGCTACCGAGTGGCCCGCGACGGCACCGATGCCGCAGGTGGCGGCCCCTGGTCGACCGTCGTCTCCGCCGACCGCCGCTCGCAGACGTTCACGAACCTCCGCCCGAACACCTCGTACACCTTCACGGTGAGGGCGATCAACGAGATCGGTGCGGGCGAGACCGCGTCCGTCACCCGCACCGCCGACCCCTACGTCGCCCCGTCCGTCCCCACGCGCGTCGCCGGCACCACGAACGACAGCGTGCGATCCGCGACGATCTCCTGGGCGCCTCCGGAGTCGGCCGGCAACCCGGCGATCGCCGGC
Source organism: Rathayibacter sp. AY1A3 (assembly GCF_002930975.1). Classification (NCBI taxonomy): domain Bacteria; kingdom Bacillati; phylum Actinomycetota; class Actinomycetes; order Micrococcales; family Microbacteriaceae; genus Rathayibacter; species Rathayibacter sp. AY1A3. The sequence continues at coordinate 4,033 of NZ_PSTO01000013.1, forward strand.
TACCGCGTCTCGCGCAACGGCGTCGACAACGCGGGCGCCGGTCCGTGGTCGACGACGGTCGCCGCCACCGCCCGCTCCTTCACGTTCACGCACCTGGCGGCGGGCGCCACCTACACGATGAGCGTCAGCGCGATCAACGCCGGAGGCGACAGCGGGGCGGCATCGACGGTCGTGCGCATCGGCGGCACCGCCCTCACCGCCGCGACCCCGACCGTCACCGGCACCGCCGCGGTCGGCTCGACGCTCACGGCGAGCGCCGGCACCTGGGGCCCCTCCCCCGTGGCCCTCGCGTACCAGTGGCGCGCGAACGGCACCGCGATCAGCGGGGCGACCGGCACCACGTACCGTCCGGTCGCGGCTGACGCGGGCAGGGTGATCACCGTCGCCGTCACGGGCTCGAAGTCGGGCTACGTCTCGACGACACGCGTCTCCTCCCGGACCGCTGCCGTGACCGGCGGCGCGATCACCGCCGCGACGCCGACCATCGGCGGCACCGCGAAGGTCGGCTCGACCCTCACCGCGAAGCCCGGCACCTGGGGCCCCTCCCCCGTCGCCCTCGCCTACCAGTGGAAGGCGAACGGCACCGCTCTGAGCGGGGCGACGTCTGCGACGTACACGCCGACCGGCGCCACTCTCGGCAAGACGATCACCGTGACGGTCACAGGGTCGAAGTCCGGATTCACCGCCGTGACGAAGACCTCCGCGAAGACGAGCGCCGTGGTGGCGGGCACCCTCTCCGCCGCGACCCCGGCGATCACCGGCACCGCGAAGGTCGGCTCCACCCTGACCGCCAAGCCGGGCACCTGGGGTCCCTCGCCGGTGGCCCTCACCTACCAGTGGAAGGCGAACGGCACCGCGATCTCCGGGGCGACCTCCGCCACCTACAAGCCGACCAGCGCCACGGTGGGGAAGAAGATCACGGTGACCGTCACCGGCAAGAAGGCCGACTACACGACGGCGACGCGCACCTCCGCCGCCACCGCAGCGGTCGTCAAGTAGGGGATCCGACCCGGGTCGCCGGGGGAGCCTGCTCGCGCGGACTCCTCCGGCGGCCCCGGGAATCCACCACCATCGTCCCCCGGACGGGGGCCCATCCCGACGACACCCGCCCTCGCCCTGAGGCGGGCGGCGGCTAGCATTCAGACACCGTGTCCGCCGCGGCCTCCCGCGGATCCTGCCGAAAGGCCCGCCGTGCCCGCACGCTCCCTCGCCGCGATCGGCGTCTCCGCTCTCCTGCTGGCCGGCCTCGCGGCCGGTCCGGCCGTCGCCGCCCCCGATCTCCCGGGCGCGAGCGCCGCGCAGGAGGCGGCCGCCGAGGTCGTCCTCTCCGGCACCATCGCGCTCCGCGACGTCGACGAGGAGCACCCCGCCCCCGCGAACCCGTACTTCTACGTCCAGGTCCAGAACGCCGAGGGGGACGTGGTCGCCGAGGTGAACACGGGCGCCGACTTCTCCCTCCCCGTTCCCGGCGGCGAGCCCCTCACTGTCCGCGCGAACCTGATCGGCAGCGACGACTGGTACCCGACCTGGTTCGGCGACACCCCGGTCGCCGAGGCCGCGAGGACGACCCGGGGGACCGACGAGTCCGTCGCCATCTCCCTCCTGCGCACCGCCGAGCTGTCCGGATCGATCACCGCCGACGCGGTCCCGGGCGTCTCCTCCCCCTCCTTCGACGTGCAGGCCTGGTGGGTCGACGGAGGGACGTACTCGCTGCTCGACACCGTCCCCGTCACCGGAGCCCCCGGCGCCGCCCGCGCGTGGGACACGAGCGACCTCGCCCTGCCCGCCGGCGACTACCTCCTGCGCCTCGTGGAGCCGGGGTACCCCGCCTACGACGACCAGTACTTCTCCCGCCTGGCCCGCCTCGACGAGCGCGCGGTCGTCTCCGTGCCGCCGGGCGGCCGCAGCGGCATCGACTTCTTCCCGTCGGCCTACTCCTCCGACGTCGCCCGCCTCGCCGGGACCGACCGGTACGCGACCGCCGTCGCGGTGACCGCCTCCGGATTCGCCGACGGCGCCCCCGTCGTCTACCTCGCCAGCGGAGCGAACTGGCCGGACGCGCTCAGCGCCGGCCCCGCCGCCGCGAAGCAGGGCGGCGCCCTCCTGCTCACCGACCCGAGCGTCCTGCCCGCCGTGGTGGCGGACGAGCTGCGCCGCCTCGCCCCGCAGCGGATCGTCGTGGTCGGCAGCGCCCTCTCCGTGAGCGACTCGGTGCTCCAGCAGGTGAGGGCCCTCGGGATCCCGACCGAGCGCATCGAGGGCGTCGACCGTTACGACACCTCGCGCCGGATCGTCGAGGACGCTTTCCCGGACGGCAGCTACGAGAACGTCTTCGTCGCGACCGGCACCAACTTCCCGGACGCCCTCTCGGTGGCGCCGATCGCCGGCCGCCGCGCCGAGCCCGTCCTCCTCGTCGACGGCGCCCGCTCGCGCCTCGACCAGCCGACCCGCGACACCCTCGCCGGACTCGACCCCTCCTCCGTGCAGCTGCTCGGCGGTGCGCCGTCGATCTCGACCGCCGTCGAGGCCGACCTGCGCGCCGCGAAGATCGCCGACACCGTGTCGCGCATCGCCGGGACGGACCGCCACGACACCAGCCGACGCCTCAACGACGTCTTCCCGCCCTCCGAGCTGGGCGACACCGTCTACCTCGCGACCGCCACCGGCTTCGCCGACGCGCTGGCCGTGGGCCCGGTCGCCGCGAAGCAGGGCGCCCCGCTCTACCTCAGCGAGCCGACCTGCCTGCCGCGCAGCACCCGTGTGAAGATGCAGGGCCACGACCTCGATCAGGTGCTGCTCCTCGGCAGCCCCCTGACCCTGTCGGCGCAGGTGCGCTCGCTGTCCGCCTGCTGAGACCCGAGACGCACCGCACCAGCCCTGGAGATCCATGAGCGCCACCGCCGACCGTCCCCTCCTCGTCGGCATCGAGACCGGGGGCACGAAGGTCGTCGCGGCGGTCGCCGACGCCGCTGATCCCGAGCAGATCCTCGCGACGACGACCCTGCCGACCCGCGGGCCCGCCGAGACTCTCGCCGATCTGGCCGGCTTCGTCAGCGGCCACGGAGTCGACGGCACCGTCGCCGCGGTCGGCGTCGCCTCCTTCGGCCCGCTCGACATCGACCCCGGCTCCCCGACCTACGGGCACCTCACCTCCACGCCGAAGCTCGGCTGGGAGGGCACCGACGTCCTCGGCCCGATCGGCGCGGCCGCACCGGGCGCCCGGCTCGCGCTGGTCACCGACGTCAACGGAGCCGCCCTGGGCGAGGCCCGCTGGGGCGCCGGAGCCGGAGTCGACGACTTCGTCTACCTGACGGTCGGCACCGGAGTCGGCGGCGGCGTGATCGCGGGCGGACGGCTCCTCGCCGGCAGCGGCTGGCCCGAGGTCGCGCACCTGCTGCCCCGCCGCCACCCCGAGGACGGCTTCGCCGGCACCTGCCCGTTCCACGGCGACTGCCTCGAGGGCCTGGTCGCCGGTCCCGCGATCTCGGCGCGCTGGGGCGTCGACGGCTCCCGCCTCGGCCCCGAGGAGGCGGCCGCCAACCTCCGCTTCAGCTCCTACTACCTCGCGCAGCTCGTCACGACGCTCGCCTACGTCGCGGGCGTGCGGCTCGCGGTCGTCGGCGGAGGCGTGTCGAAGACGCCGGGGCTCGTCCCCGCGGTCGAGGCCGAGGTCGAGCGGCTGATGGGCGCGCCCGGAGCGACGGGGACGGGCGGCGGGCGGATCCGCATCGTGCGCCCGGCCCTCGGCGACGAGTCCGGGGTGCGCGGGGCGATCTCGCTGGCGGAGTCCCTGCTCGCCTGAGCTCTACCCTCGTCCCATGAGCGACCGACCCGTCGACCCCTCCGCCCCCGACTCCGGTCGCGACGAGACGGTGGAGGAGCGATCCGACCGCAACTGGAACGAGATCCTGCAGGAGCTGCGGGTCGTGCAGACCGGCACGCAGATCCTGGGCGGCTTCCTGCTGACGCTGTGCTTCCAGCAGCGCTTCGCCGACCTCGCGCCGCCGGACGTGGCGCTCTACCTCGTGCTCGTCCTGCTCGCCGCGTGCGTCACGATCCTGGCGCTGGCGCCCGTCATCGCCCACCGGCTGCTGTTCCAGCGGCGGAGGAAGGCCGAGCTGGTGCGGTTCGGCAACCGGGTGGTCACGGTGTGCCTCGCGGCGGGATCGCTGCTGTTCGTCGGAGTCGTGGGCTTCGTGTTCGACGTCGTGCTGGGCGGGCCGGCGGGCCTCTGGGCGGGCGGAGGCGTGCTGCTGCTGCTCGCCGTGGTCTGGGCGACCGCGCCGATCCTCCTGCGGAGGCGCTGAGGGCGGCGGAGTCTGCCCGCCCCTCCCCCGCGAGGTCAACGGGGTACCCGGGTCCGCCGCGCTCTTCCTACCGTGGCCGCGAGGCGCGCACCGCGCCGACGCGAGAGGAGCACCATGACCGACCGGACCGAGCAGCCGCAGGAGAACCCGCAGAACCACGACCACGTCGACGACGCGGGCGTCGACAAGCCCTCGCAAGCCGAGGGCGACGACACCGAGGGATCGGCCGGCTGATCGCCGCCTCGATCCCCGTCCTCCCCGCGATCGACAGCAGCGCGGCCGTCCTCGCCGACGGCTACCTCTTCGGGACGCGGCGCTTCGACGACGTGGGCGCGGACGCGTTCCGCACCCGGATCCTCGGACGGCCCGTGATCATGGGGCGCGGCATCGAGGCGGCGCGCTTCTTCTACGAGGGCGGGCGCTTCGACCGCGAGGGCGCGCTGCCCGGCTCCGTGCTGCACCTCCTGCAGGACGAGGGCAGCGTGCAGACCCTCGAGGACGAGCCGCACCGGAGGCGGAAGCGGATGTTCCTGGATCTGGTGGAGACGCCCGAGCAGCGGTCGAGGCTGGTCTCGGCCTTCGCGCGGGAGTGGCAGGCGTCCGCCGCCCGGCTGACCGGCGAGCGGGTCCGCCTCCAGGACGTCGCCGCCGAGGTCCTGGGCCGCGCGGTCCTGTCGTGGGCCGGCATCGAGGCCGACGAGGAGGAGGTGCTGCGGCGCACGGACGAGCTCCGGGCGATGATCGACAACGCCGGGCGCTTCGGCCCGCCCAACTGGGCCGCGCGACTCCGCCGCCGCTCGACCGAGCGGTGGGCGCGCGGCCTGATCGAGGCGAGCCGGACGGCCGGACCCTCCCCGACTCCCCTGCACCGGATCGCGCACGAGAAGGAGGACGGCGGCCTCCTGCCCGTCGAGGTCGCCGCGGTGGAGCTGATCAACGTGCTGCGGCCCACGGTCGCGGTGGGGCGCTTCGTGGTCCTGGCGGCGCTCGCGCTGCACCGGCATCCGGAGTGGCGGGAGCGGCTCGCCGACCAGGAGGAGCGCGTCGCGTTCGCGAACGAGGTGCGGCGCTTCTACCCGTTCTTCCCGATGGTCGGAGGAAGGGCCCGCCGGGAGCTGGACTTCCGCGGCGAGACGCTTCCCGCGGGGCAGTGGATGCTGCTCGACCTCTACGCGACGGACCACGGCTCGCACTGGGAGGCGCCGGGCCGCTTCGATCCGGAGCGGTTCCGGTCGCCGGTCGACCGCAACGGCTTCATCGCCCAGGGCGGCGGGCACTACGGAGGCGACCACCGGTGCCCGGGCGAGCCGGCGACCGTCGACCTGCTGTCCGCGGCGCTGGAGCTCCTGGCCGCGGGGCACCCGTACGACGTCGAGGACGGGCAGGATCTGCGCGTGAGCCTGCAGAGCTTCCCGACCGGGCCGGAGGACGGCTTCGTGGTGAGGTTCCGCTAGGGGCGGGCGGCCTCGGCGGGGGCGGTCCTCCTCCACAGGCCGCGGTTCCGCGCGCTCTCCCCGGATCCGCTCGGGCACTCCCCGCCCGCCTCGCCCGACGAGCACGCTCGGGGGATGCAGAAGCCGAGTCAGTCCTCCGGAGCGTCGAGCTCCTCGAGCGCCCGCAGCGCCTCGCGGGCGCGCTCGAGCCGATCGGCCTCGGGCTCGTCCCACCATGCCGGTCCGCGCTCGCCCAGCCCGTGCTTGGCGAGCCCGACCCTCCTGCGCGCCAGCGCCTCCGCCTCCGCGTCCTCGTGCATCCTGGCCGAGCGCACTCCCGAGCGCCCGCGCCCGAGGTGCGAGGTGAGGACGGCGACCACGTCCTCCGGCAGCGAGGGGTCGGTGCGCCGCCATCGGCGGCCCTTCACCACGAGCCAGCGCTCGTCGTCCTCGTCGCTCACCCCGTCACCGCCGCCTCGGGTTGAGCCGGTCACCGGTGCTCGTGAGGTCCACCTGATCCGGCAGGAGGAGCGCCTCGATGCGCCCCGCGGCGGAGAGCCGCAGCAGGTCGTCGACGAGGGCGCGCGAGCCGCCGATCAGCGTCGAGTCGAAGTCGACCTCGCTCGCGAGGTACCAGGCCTGGTCCTCCGGCCAGAGCGCGAGCGGAGTCTGCACGACGAGCCCGGAGGCGTCGACGAAGCCCGCCGCGCGCGCCCACGCGGTGTCCTCGAGCACCCTGACGTCGAGCGAGAGCAGAGGCCCCTCCCGCCCCGGCAGCTCGACCGTCGCCGCGGCGGCGGTCTCGGGGTGCTCCCAGCCGGTCGGCCGGGTGTCGCTCATCCACTCGGGCAGCTCGTCCGAGGCGTCCGCGCGGGAGATCAGGATCCGCGACCCGCCGCTCAGCACGCCGAACCCCTCCCAGAACACGGCGAGGCAGTCGTCGGGGGTGCTCGTGTGCTCCGCGAGCACGGCGGCGACGGCCGCGAGCTCGTCGATCGGGAGCACTCCGAGGCGGGGCTCCGCGTACTCGTCGGGATGCTCGCCGGTGAGCGAGTACCACTGCGCGAGCGGATGCAGGAGCGTCCCCTCCCGCTCGGCGACCTCGCGCCAGCGCCGGGGCGGGTCGTCGGAGGGGTGCAGGATCCGCACGGCCGCCTCGAACAGCGGAGGGACGATCCCCTCGAAGCGCCCGAACGCGCCGAGAGCGCCCAGCATCGGCTCCGCCCGCCCAGCGTCCCGCTCGGCGCGCAGGGGCGCGTCCCGGGGTGTCGGCTCGACCATCGGCCCAGGCTAGCGCTGGACGGTCGCTCCGCTCAGGGCGGAGAGGGCCCGTTGCGGCCCCGTCTCGCGGGCGAGGGCCTCGGCGAGCGCCGTCAGCCGTTCCCGGGCGGGAGCGTCGAGTGCGAGCATCCGCCGCGCAGCCTCCGCGAGCTCTCCCCCGGAGGCCGCATTGGGGTCGAGCACGGCGGCGAACCCGGCGTCCTCGAGCGCGGCCGCCCCCGCGAACTGGTCCGTCGAGAACGGCAGGACGACGAGCGGCACGCCCGCCGTCATCGCCTCCGTGACGCTGTTGTTGCCGCCGTGGCTGACCGCGAGCGCGGCCCGGCGCAGGAGCGCGACCTGCGGCAGGAAGCCGCGGACCAGCCAGCCCTCGGGGATCTCGCCCAGGGCCGAGCGCTCGGTCGCGCCGGAGGCGAGAGCCACCCGGACGGGCCTGCCCCCGGCCTCGACGCCGGCCAGGGCCTCGACGACCCGGGCGAGCACGTCGTCGCGCACCGAGAGGAAGCTGCCGAAGCTCACGTAGACGACCGGATCCTCGGACGCGGCGAGCCACTCCTCGATCTCCGCGTCGTCGGGCTCCTCGCGGACGGCGGAGCCGAGGAACGCGTGCGGCGGCAGCTGAGCGGTGCGGGCCGAGTCGTGGAGCTCGCCCGGGTAGTTGAGCAGCAGGACGTCGCCGCTCTCGGCGAAGGCGTCGGCGCTGGGCGCCGCCCCGGGGTCGAGGGTGGTGAGGGCGGCGTTCCACTCCGCGGTGAAGGAGTCGCGCACACGCTCGCAGAGGGCGCGGAGCGCATCGAGGTCGTCCGGCTCCGGAGCGAAGGCGTCCGGCCAGACCGGGGGGAAGCCGTAGACCTCGCCGGGCACCGTGAGCGCGCTGGGGTGGCCGAGCACGACGTCGCCGTAGGGCACGCGGAGTGCCTTCAGCGCCACGCGCGCGGTGAAGGCGAGGTGGTCGACCACGATCGCGTCGGGCTGCGCCTCATCGAGGATCACGCGCAGGCGCGCGGCGACGCCGGACGGATCCCAGAGCAGGTCGGTGAGCCGTTCCCGCGCCTGGTAGGCGAGGGTCGGGACCATCCCGCGCCGGGTGGCGTCGAAGAAGCCGCGGAGGGACGCGCCCTCGTCGGGCGCCTGCTCCTCCGCGCGGATCGTGCCCGGGTTGGAGCCGCGCCCCAGCCGGAGCGCGGTGTGCTCGAATCCGAAGCCGTCGACGATGGAGCGCGTCGCGTCGCCGGTGGCCACGACGACGCGCTCGCCCGCCTCCTGCCACGCCGTGCCGAGGGTCGCCAGCGGCAGCAGGTGCGACGCGTAGTCGGGGCTGATGATCAGCAGGGTCACGAGGCCCCCAGCACGAGCGGCGAGCGGAGAGGACGCTCCTGGTCCGCGGTCGCGTGCGCGTAGACGCCCGAGAGGGCATGAGCCATGGCCTGCACCGTGTAGCGCTCGGCGACCATCGCACGCCCGCGGGCCGCGGCGTGCTCGCCGAGAGGCCCTCCTGCGAGATCCAGTGCGGCGGCGGCGCCGGCGGCGAGTGCCACGGGGTCGGCGGTGTCGACCAGGAAGCCGGTCTCCCCCTCATCGACGTACGTCGCGGGCCCGCCTGTCGCCGGAGCGACGACGACCAGTCCCGCGGAGAGCGCCTCGAGGAGGGCGATGCCGAACTCCTCCTTGACGCTCGCGCAGACGTACGCGCCTCCCGGAGCCGAGAGCCCCGGTCGGCCGTGCCGGATCGCGCCGAGCCAGCGGGCCACGGTCCCGTTCGGGCGGTGGCCGGCCAGGAGCAGCCCGTCGGACGCGAAGGCCTGGATGCGGTCGAGCTGCTCGCGCTCGTCGGGACTCGGGTCGGCGAGGTCCCCGCCGACCAGGAGCAGGTTGGCGCGCTCCCGGAGCGAGGGGTCGGACGCCCAGGCCTCGGCGAGCGCCGCCATCCCCTTCACCCGGTGCAGGCGGCCCACGCTGAGCAGCAGCGGGAGGCCGCGGCGGTGCTCGGGCAGCTCCTCCAGCAGGAGGTCGAGCGAGGCCAGGTCGCCGCCCTCGTCCAGCGCGACCGGCTCACCGGCGGCGGAGGCGCGTGCGGCCGCCTCGCCGCGCTCGACCAGGCCGACGTCGATCCCCTCCGGGACGATCGTGTGCCGCTCCGGGTGCGCGGTGATGTCGACGCCGATCAGCTCGCGGATGGTCGCCGCCAGCTCCTCCCGCGGGAACAGGACGGTGTGCGCGGCGTCGGCGGCCAGGCGCTGCACCAGGCGCACGCGGAACCAGAAGTGCTCGGCGGCGTCGCGCTCGCCGAAGTCCGCGCGGGTGAGGGCGCCGGAGGCGTCCAGGCCCGCGATCAGGGCGTGCGGGTCCGGAGCGAGGGTGAACACGACGGGGATCTCGAGCTCCCGGGCGACCGCGGCCGCCGCGAGGGATCCGACGTCCGCCATGCGCAGGTGCAGCACGTCGACCCGGCCGGCCGTGCGCAGGATCCGGCGGATGCCGCGCTCGGCGGCGATGCGTCGGCTCCACGCCTGGGGCATGGCCACGGGCGGCCCCACGAACGGGACCGGAGCGAAGCCGTGGCCGGAGTCGGGCAGCTCGCCGAGCGCGCGCTCGGCCTCGGCCGGGGTCCCGCGCGAGAGCGTGAGCACCCGGTCGATGCCCTCCTGCTCGACGAGCGAGTCGCCCAGGCGCACCAGCAGGGTCGCGATTCCGCCGTTGTCGCCGGCGCCCACGCGCGTCAGGGTGCCGTCGATGTCGGCGTGGACGAAGAGCTGGGCGACCGTCGGTCCGGCCTCCACGGCCGGTGCGGGGGCGAGGTCGCCCAGGGCGAGCCGGGCGAGGGGCCCGATCGGCGCCGCCTCCTCGGCCAGGCCGGTGAGCAGGAGCTCGGCGTCGTCGGAGCCGCGCTCGCCGAGCGCGTCCGTCGCGGCGGCCCGCGCCTCCAGCCCTTCCGCGCGATCGGCGGCCACGTGCAGGAGGGTGCGCTCGGCGATCGTGCCGGGCACGAGGCCCAGGGTCTCGACGAGCCGTGCCCGGGCCGCCGCTTCGCGCTCGCCGAGCAGCGCGCCCTCGAGCGCGACGGCGACGAGGTCGGGGGTCGAGGAGGCCCAGAGCAGGACGGTGCGCTGCGCGAGCATGCCGGAGAAGCCGCCGTCGCGGACCAGGCGCAGCAGCGGTCCGAGCGCAGCGGGGCGGGGCAGGCGCCCGCCGAAGGCCCAGGCGGCGTGCTCGCGGAGGTACGGGCGCTCGTCCTCGAGCAGCATCAGCAGCGCGAGGTCGGCCTCCTCGTCGAAGACCTGCGCGAGCGAGTGCACGGCCGCGATCGCGGTGAGCTGGTCCGAGGGGTCCAGAGCGGCGCGGGTGAGCAGGCGCACCGCGCGGCCGCCGCCGTCGCTCACCGCGGCGACCGTCAGCTCATCGGCCATCCGGACGGCCTCGAGCAGAGTGGGAGCGGCGCGCACGGCGTCGAGAGCGGTCTGCGTGGCCATGGTTCACCTGGTCTGTCGGAGTGGAGAGTGCGACGGAGCGCGACTCCCGACCGCTGGAGCGGCCCAGGAGGAGCGGGCCGGTACCGAGCATGCCGCGTGGGCGGCTGGGATTTCGCCACTTGCGTCGGATCTCCTCCCGCGGTACGGCCTCCTGTCAAGGGGGTGATGGCCGCAGTTCGTTTGCGCAACGCGCGAGGATCCTCAGCCGCGGGTCCACTCCAGGAGCCGCTCGACCGGCCAGGTGGTCACGATCCGCTCCTCCGGGACGCCGAGCCGCTCCGCCCGCTCGGCCCCGTAGTCGAGCAGGCCCAGCTGGCCCGGAGCGTGCGCGTCGCTGTCGATCGAGAACAGGCAGCCCTCCTCGAGCGCGACCGCGATCAGCTCGTCCGGCGGGTCCTCGCGCTCGGGGCGGGCGTTGATCTCGACCGCGGTGGAGTGGTCGGCGCACGCCCGGAACACGGCCCGGGCGTCGAAGGTCGACGGCGGGCGGGTGCCGCGCTCGCCCGACACCAGCCGCCCCGTGACATGGCCGAGGACGTCGGTCCGCGGATCCGAGGCCGCCGCGACCAGCCGGGCCGTCATCTCGCGGGAGGGCAGCCGCAGCTTCGAGTGGGCGCTCGCGACGACCACGTCGAGGCGGTCCAGCAGCTCGTCCGTCTGGTCGAGCGCGCCGTCCTCGAGGACGTCCACCTCGATCCCGCTGAGCAGCCGCAGGGGCCCGGTGTCGAGGCCCGCGAGATGGGCGAGCTGCTCCTCCAGCCGCTCCGCGCTGAGACCGTGGGCGACCCGGAGCCGCGGCGAGTGGTCGGTGAGCGCCAGGTACTCGTGGCCGAGCGCGCGGGCCGCGTCCGCCATCGCGAGGACGGGCGTCGCCCCGTCGGACCACTCGCTGTGGCTGTGGAGATCGCCGCGCAGCCGTCCCCGCAAGGCGCTCGCGGGCGGAGGAGCCGAGCCGCGCAGCTCCGCGAGGTAGTCGGGCACCCGGCCCGACCGCGCCTGCTCGATCACCGTGAAGGTCGTGTCGCCGATCCCGGAGGCCCGCCGCACGAGGGCGAGGTCGTCCCGCTCGGCGGACGCCATCTCCTCCAGCACCGCGGCCGCCCGGCGGAACGCCTTCGCCCGGTAGCGGGAGGCCCGCTCCCGCTCGAGCAGTGCTGCGATCTCCTCGAGTGCCGCTATCGGGTCCATGCGCCCGGTCTACCACGGCGCCCGCCGCGGCCTCACCCCCTCGACGGCGGCCTCGGCTTCGGCCCCCGGCCTCGCCGCGCCGCGGCCCCGCCCCCGGTCCCTGCCGCTCGACGCTGGGAACCGGCCGAGCCCCGTTGCCGACCGCAGCGATCGAGATATATCGTGACTCTCGTCCACTCGCGATGTATCGCGTTTCAGAAAGGCACCCCGGTGCAGGAGGAGGAGCTCATGTCCCTCGAGAAATGGCTCGTACAGGCGGGCGAGACGAAGGTCATCGACCTCGACGTCGTCCGCTCGGTCAAGGTCGCCCTCGTCGGCGGCCAGATCGACGTCATCGCCCACGACGAGCCGACCGCTCGCGTGGAGGTCCACAGCGTCGACGGCCGCCCGCTCAAGGTCTCGATGGACGGCGACCGCCTCGAGATCGACCACGTCCAGCTCCGCTGGGACACCATCGTCGACGTCGTGAAGGGCCTCGGCCGCCGCGGCGACCGCGCCGACATCAGCCTCCTCGTCCCCCGCGGCGTCGACCTGAAGTTCGACACCGTCTCGGCCGACGGCCTGGTCTCGGGCCTGCACAGCGACGCCCGCGTCTCGACGGTCGGCGGCGACATCGTCGTCGACGGCCTGCACGGCGACATCGAGGTGAACACCGTCCACGGCGAGCTCTCGGTCCGCAGCCACACCGGCCGCGTCACCGCGCGCACCGTCTCCGGCGACGTCACCGCGACCGGCGAGCTCACCCGCTTCACCGTCGACGGCGTCTCGGGCAGCGTTTTCGTCGACGCCGAGGGCACCCCCGACCGGATCCAGGCCAACACCGTCAGCGGCGACCTCACGATCCGCGTCGACGAGGGCCTCGGCGCCCGCTACCGCATCAACACCGTCTCGGGCACGCTCCAGCTCGACGGCTCCGTCGTCAAGGGCACCTTCGGCCGGGGCTTCACCTCGACCACGGGCTCGCTCGACTCGAAGTGGGTCGACGTCGCCGCCAACTCCGTCTCGGGAGACGTGGTCGTCGTCCGCCGGTCCGTCGCCGCGTCCTCCGCCTCGGTGGGCGAGGGCTGGGGCTCTCCCGGCACCGGCCCCGCCGACGACCGCCGCCCGATGGACGGGAGCTCGCTGTGAGCCCCGTCTTCGCGCACGGCCGCCTGCGCCTCTACCTGCTCAACCTCCTCGCCGAGTCGCCGCGCCACGGCTACGAGCTGATCCAGGCGCTCAGCGAGCGCTTCGGCGGCACCTACGCGCCCAGCGCCGGCACGGTCTACCCGCGCCTCGCGAAGCTCGAGGAGGAGGGACTCGTCACGAAGGAGGCCGACGGCCGCAAGACCGTCTACTCCATCACCGACGCCGGCCGCGCCGAGCTCGCGAACCGCGCGACCGACCTGGGCGACATCGAGGAGGAGCTCACCGACTCCGTCCGCCGGCTCGCCGACGAGGTCCGCCTCGGCGTCGCGGAGGCGATGAAGAGCCTCCGCGCCGACCTGGCCAGCGCCGCCCGCGACTCGCGGGAGCCCGGACGCCGACCGGAGCACTCCGCCGAGGAGCCGCGTCCGCAGGACACGTCCGACACCCCCTCCGAGCAGCCCGCGCCGGAGCCGGCCGCACCGGCCTCGCCCGACGCGCGCACCGCCTCGCGGATCGCCCTGCGCGACGCCGAGGTGCTGCTCACCGAGTTCCGCGACGAGCTGCGCGCGGAGCTGCGCACCGCCGCCTCCTCGGGATCCGTGACGACCGCGAGCGTCGACGCCCTGCGCGCCGCGCTCGACGAGGCCCGCGCCTCGGTCCGTTCCACCCTGGACTGAGCCCGGACACCGCACCGCCCGGAGGGCGGGGATCCCGCCCGGGGTCCCCGCCCTCCCGGCGCTACTGCCGTCCGACCGCCAGCGCTTCCTCCTCCACGTCGAGGAACGCCAGAGCGCTCACCACCGCCGGCTCCTGGTACCGCCCCTCGGAGCGCGCGCGGAGCACCGCCTCCCGCTCGGCCGCGATCATCACGCGCCGGAGCCGGTTGTAGGCCTGCGGGAGCGGCTCCACGCCCTCGCCCTCCGGAGGGTTCTCCAGGGCGTCGGCGAGGAACGTCGCGTTCCGCCGCAGCCGGTCGAGAACGCGGTCCTCCACTCCGTCCTGCGGCTCCGCGTCGAGCCGGGCGAGGCCGGCGGCCTGCGCCTCCGCGAGCAGCATCTGCTTCTCGACGTGCTCCTGCATCTCGTTCGGGGCCGGCAGCTTCAGGGCGCGGACGAGCCGCGGGAGCGCGAGCCCCTCGACGAGCGTCCCCGCCACCACGATGAAGGCGAGGAACTGCAGGAACGCGCGCTGCGGCGTCTCCGCGGGCAGGAGGAACGCGGCGGCGAGGGTGACCACGCCGCGGATGCCCGCGAACGACACCCCGATCGCGGTCGGCCAGGTCCACCCGCGCTGCTGCAGCCGGCGCGGACCGTGCCGGAACAGCAGCGTCGTCATGCACATCCAGGCCACGCGGCTCCCGACCAGCGCCGCGAGCACGGCCGCGCCGATGCCGACCGTCTGCCAGACCCCGATGCCCGAGTCGGCCGTCGCCTCCACCACCGACGACAGGCTCAGCCCGATGAAGAGGAACACCGCGTTCTCGAGCAGGAACTGGATCGTCCGCCAGTTGAGCGACTCCGCGATCCGCGCCTGCGCGGACTGGATGACCGGCGCCCGGTAGCCCAGGTAGAGCCCCGCGACCACGACCGCCAGCACCCCGGAGCCGTGCAGCAGCTGCGCCGGGATGAACGCGACGTAGGGCGTCACCAGCGAGAGGCTCGTGTCCAGGACGGACGACTGCACCTGCTTGCGCACGAACCCGAGCAGCACGGCGATGCCGATCCCGACCCCGCCGCCCACCGCCACGGCCAGCACGAAGTCGAGCGCGATGCGCCCGGGAGTGACCGTGCTGACGATCGCCAGGAGGGAGGCGTTCAGCGCCACCAGCGCGGTCGCGTCGTTGAGGAGGCTCTCGCCCTCGAGCACCGTGAGCATGCGCCGCGGCAGGCGGAGCCGCCCCGCGATCGCCGTGACCGCCACCGCGTCCGTGGGCGCCACGATCGCGCCGAACGCGAGGGCCGCGGCGACCGTGATCGCCGGGACGACCATCCAGGCCACCGCGCCGACCACCGCGACCGTGAAGACGACGAGCCCGACCGACAGCAGGAGGATGCTGTCGCCGCGGGCGCGGACGTCGAGGACGGAGGTGCGGATCGCCGCCGCGTAGAGCAGCGGCGGCAGGATCCCGAACAGCACCACGTCCGGCTCGACCACCACCTCCGGGATCCCGGGGACGAAGGAGGCGAGGGCTCCGACGGCGACGAGCGCCACGGGAGCGGACCAGTTCACCCGCCCCGACAGCCCGGTGACCAGGACGGTCACCACCACGAACGAGACGATCCAGACGATCGCGACGACGGGCTCCTCCATCGCGTCACTCCTCCCGGGCGTCCGCGCGCCACGGCCCCATTGTGGCCGCCCGGAGAGCAGCCCGGACAGCCGCCGGGAGGGTGCGGCTAGCGGCCGGCCTCGTGGATGTCGCGCGCCTTGGTGACCTTCGCCGGGTCCACCGGGTTCATGCCGAGGACGATCTTGCCGCGCGAGTGCCGCTTCTCGAGGTCGTCGAAGGCGTCCTGCACCTGGTCGAAGGGGTAGAAGCCCGAGACGAGCACCCGCAGCTTCTGCTCGCCGACGAGGCCGACCAGCTCGCCGAGGATCTCGGTGTCGCGCTGGGCGGTCTCGGCGTCGGGCCAGACGGCGCGCAGCTCGATCTCCTTGCGGTCGTCGCTGGAGTGGAAGCGGCCCGCCGCGATGCCGAGCTCGTCGGCGAGGGCGTCGTTCTCCCCGCCGAAGTTGTCGAGGAACACCGTGACCCCGCCGGGCGCCGCGGCCCGGATGCGGTCGGCGATCCCGTCGCCGTAGACCACCGGCTTCACGCCGATCTGGCGGAGGTAGTCGAAGTTGCGCTCGCCGCAGGTGCCGATCACCGTCGCGCCGCGGAGCTTCGCCAGCTGGATCTCGAGGCTGCCCACTCCTCCGGCCGCGGCGGAGACGAGGACGGTGTCGTCCGGCCCGACGTGCGTGGCCTCGAGCGCACGCCACGCGGTCACTCCGGCGAGGAACAGCGCGCCGCCGACCTCCCAGCTCACGGAGGCGGGCTTGGCGACGAGGTTGCGGCGCGGCACCACGACGTGGGTCGCGTGCGAGCCGACGAGCGCGTGGCCGACCACGTCGCTGCGGAGCTTGATGTCGGTGACGCCCTCGCCGAGGGCGACGACGACGCCCGAGAAGTCGGTGCCCTGGCGCATCGGGAAGGCCGCGGAGTGGTCGGAGTCGAACTGGCCCTGCCGGATGAACGCCTCCATGTGGTTCACCCCGGCGGAGAGCACCTCGACCAGCACCTCGCCCGCCCCGGGCTTCGGCCGCTCGACCTCGGCGATCTCGAGGACGTCCGCGTCGCCGAATCGGCTGTACTGGACGACGCGGGCGGCGGTGGGGCTCAGACGGGACATGCGCTCATCATCCGCCCCCGCCGCCCGAAGCCCCTGACCCCCGAACGGGGGCGTGCGACTCAGGAGGGGTCGCTCGGGCAGTACAGCTGGGTGCGCGGACCGGAGCGGTCGATGACGTGCTCGGACATCGGCCGGCCGCAGAGCGGGCACGCCTGCCCCGCCGGCGCCTCCTGCTCGGGCTGGTCGTACGGGCCGAGCGGCGGCGGGCCGATCCAGGGGAACAGCCGCGCGTTGAAGCGCTGGTAGAGGGAGCCGGTCTTCTTCCGCGTCATATCCTTAGTGTACTAACCATCAGGGCACGATGAGAGGATGACGCCGTGGAAACCGACCCGCTCGCCCTCCAGAACCAGGTCTGCTTCTCCCTCGCCGTCGCGGCGCGCACCGTCATCGGGCTGTACCGCCCCGTGCTCGAACCGCTCGGACTCACGCACCCGCAGTACCTCGTGATGCTCGCGCTCTGGGAGCGCAGCCCCCGCTCGCTCGCCGACCTCGGCTCCGCCCTCCGCCTCGAGCCGGCCACGCTCAGCCCGCTCGTGAAGCGCCTGGAGGCGAGCGGCCACGTCACGCGGGCCCGGAGCAGCGACGACGAGCGCCGCCTCGACGTCGCGCTGACCCCCTCCGGAGCGGCCCTCCGCGAGCAGGCCCTGCAGGTTCCTCCGCAGATCGTGGAGCGGCTCGACGTCCCCCTCGAGGAGCTCACCGCGCTCCGCGACAGCCTCACCGGCCTGATCGGAGCCGCGACCCGCGACGGCCGCTGACCCCCCGCTCGGGGCGCCGGCCGCGAGGACGCCGGCCGTCGCTCCCCGCCGCACCGGGAAACTCCCGGTCACAGCGCGAGATCAGCCTCCGCTCGGTCCGCTCCCGGCCGTCTTGACTGCCCCCTCGCACGGAGTAGTGTCATCGCTCGTGACACACGAGGGCCCCCCGTCCGCCGCGGACGGATCATCGGCCGACGCGACCGAGCTGCGCACCGCCAAGCACTTCTTCATCGGCGAGCCGCTCCCCAGCGACAAGCTCGAGGGACAGCTGCTGCAGAAGCGGCTCGCGCTCCCCATCTTCGCCAGCGACCCGCTCTCCTCCGTGGCCTACGCGCCGCAGGAGCTGCTGATGATCCTGCTGCTCGGCGGGCTCTCCTTCCTCACCTTCGCCCCCTGGGTGGCCGCGTGCGTGGTCGTCCTCCTCGTCGTGGTGGTGCTGAGCTACCGCCAGCTGATCCGGGCCTACCCGTCCGGCGGCGGCGACTACGAGGTCGCCCGCACCAACCTGGGCGAGACGGCGGGCCTCACGGTCGCCGCCGCCCTCCTCGTGGACTACGTGCTCACCGTGGCCGTGTCGGTCGCCTCCGGAGTCGACAACATCATCTCCGCGGTGCCCGAGCTGGCGCCGCTGCGGGTCGAGCTGGCCATCCTCTTCGTGGTGCTGCTGGCGGCCGTGAACCTCCGCGGCGTCTCGGAGTCGAGCCGCGCCTTCGCCGTCCCGACGTACCTCTTCGTCGCGAGCGTCTTCGTCATGGTCGTCGTCGGCCTGGTCCGCACCGCCTTCGGCGACACCCCGGTCGCGGAGTCGGCGGGCTTCACCGTGCAGGGCGAGCAGCTCACTCAGGCGGCCGTCGTCCTCCTGCTGCTGCGCTCCTTCGCGAGCGGCTGCGCGGCGCTCACGGGCGTCGAGGCCATCTCGAACGGTGTGCCCGCGTTCCGCGCCCCGAAGGTCAAGAACGCCCAGCGCACCCTCGTCGCGATGGGCACGATCGCGATCGTGCTCTTCGTCGGCCTGACCGCCCTCGCCCTGCTCTCGAACGTGCACTACGCCGAGAACGCCTGCCATCTGGTGGGCTTCGCCGACTGCGCCACGACCCCGCAGCGCTCGGTGATCGCGCAGGTCGCCGCCGCCACGTTCGGCAACAACACGATCCTGTTCTTCATCATCCAGGCCGCGACGGCCGCCGTCCTGCTCCTCGCGGCGAACACCGCGTTCAACGGCTTCCCGCTGCTGGGCTCCGTGCTGGCCCGCGACGGCTACGCGCCCAAGTCGCTGAACACCCGCGGCGACCGCCTCATCTACTCCAACGGAGTGATCATCCTGGCGCTCGTCGCCGCGATCATCCTGCTCGTCTACCAGGCCTCGCTCACGAGCCTCGTGCAGCTGTACATCATCGGCGTCTTCGTCTCGTTCACGCTCGGGCAGTCGGGCATGGTCAAGCACTGGGTGCGGATGATCCGCAACGGCGAGGGCTCGCGCACCGTCTACACGAGCCTGGCCATCAACCTGTTCGGCGCGACGCTGACGTTCGCGGTGCTCGTCGTCGTCACGATCACGAAGTTCACCCACGGCGCCTGGCTCGTCTACCTGGTGATGCCGATCCTCGGCGTCCTGATGGCCGGCGTCTACCGCTACTACCGCGACGTCGAGAAGGAGATCGAGGTCGACCCGACCACGACCTTCGGCGCCAACGGCGACCACGCGATCGTGCTGGTGGGCCGGATGAACAAGCCCACGCTGAAGGCGCTCGACTACGCCATCGCGGCGCGGCACGAGACGCTGGAGGCGGTGCACTCCTCCATCGACGACGCGCAGACCGCGCAGCTCAAGGCCGACTGGGCGCAGATGGACATCGAGGTGCCGCTGCGCTGCGTGGCCTCTCCCTACCGCGACATCTCGTACCCGCTGATCAAGTACATCAAGGCCCACCGCCTCGAGCACGGCTCCGAGATCACCACGGTCTACATGCCGCAGTACATCGTCGGGCACTGGTGGGAGGCGTTCCTCCACAACCACAAGTCGCGGCGGATCCGCCAGAAGCTCCTGCTGGTGCACGGAGTGACGGTGGCGCTGGTGCCGTGGCTGCTGGACTCGTCCGAGCTGATCTACGGACGCCGCTCGCGGCCGATCCCCGGCCAGACGCGCCGCGGCGAGCCGGTGCGCCCGGTGACCCGCCGCCCGATCCCGCCCGCGTCCTCGCTCCCCCAGGGTGCCGCCGGCGAGGGCGCCCCGCGCATCCCGCAGCGCCCGGCCGCGCAGAACCGGCCGCGCTCGAAGCGGCGCTGAGGCGGCGGGGGCCCGGAAACGGGTAGAGGGCCCGCGGCGTGTGCCGCGAGCCCCCGATTTCCCCTTAGTGCCTTCCCCCGAAGGCGGCCCGCCCCAACGGGCCGTGTCCGACGCTATCGGTGGGCTATGCACCGGCGCATCCTCCTCGCGACGGATGCCCGTGCTCCCTTGAGACGACAGGCTCGTCCTCCGTCGTCTCAGATGACGGCCCCGCGCACCCCTCGGCCGGTGAGCCACCAGACCGCCGCGACGGCGACCGCGGCCGCAGCGCCGCCGCCCACGAGCAGGATCGCCGCCCGCACCACGTGCGCCCGGTAGGCGGCGTCGAGCGGATCGATGCCCGCCCCCGCCAGCACGATCCCGGCGGGAACCACCGCGGCCGCGAGCACCACGGCCGCGGCCGCGATGCGCACCGGCTGCCGGCCGTCGGAGCGGAGCTTCCGGGGACGGCGGCCGACGTACCAGACCACCGCGCCGATCCCGAGCCCGAGCAGCCCGAGCACGCCGCTCGCGTACTGCGCCCATCGGAAGCCGGGGAAGGGCCCGAGCTCCTGCTGCAGCAGCGGGATCGCCGAGACGAAGAGGCCGCCCCTGTGGGTGAAGCCGTCCCACATCACGTGGCTGGCGGCTCCGATGGCGATGCCGGCGGCCGCGAAGACGAGCACGCGGATCCACTCGGCGGCCCCGCGGGGCGGCGAGCGCCGGGGACGCAGCCGCGAGCGGACCAGCGCGGGCGCGAGGTCGCGCCAGGCCGGAGCGACGACCGCGCTCCACAGCGCGAGGCCGAGCATTCCGAGCAGCAGGTCGACGGTGACGACGCCGAGGAGGGAGTGGGTGGACTCGCGGGCGACGGCGATCGGGAGGTACATGCCGATGTCCGGGACCATCGCGCCGATGGCCACGGCCGCGGCGGGGATCCGGCCGTTCGAGAACGCGAGCGCGACGACGGCGTGGCTCGGCGTGAAGGGCATGACACGCACGCTATCCCGGCAACGCGACCGGCGAGTGTCCGCGTCGCGAAGCGCGCGTCACCGATCGCGATCCGGCTCCTGGGCTCCGCTCCGGCTCGTCGGCCTCCCGGGGCCGGCGGTCAGCCCGAGGAACGTGATCCCCAGGACGAGGAACACCGGCCAGACCGGATTCCCGAGGACCGCGAAGACCGCTCCCGCCGCGAGGAACAGCGGACCCGTGACCGCGTTCCAGCGCCGGGACGCCTCCTCCGACGACATCCGACCCGAACCCTTCCCGTCCTGTGCGCGCGCCATCACTCCACGCTAGATCGCCTCCGCGGGGCCCGCCTCCCCCGTCCGGCGGAGCCGCGCGCTCGGGGAGCTCCGAGCGCGGCGACCGTAGAATCGTCCGGAAGTCCGGCCCTCCGGGCCCAGCGGCGACGGATCGGAGCGGGTGTGCGGAAGGCGTTCGCGATCCTCCGCCTGGCCCTCGCCGGGCTGGGCGCGGTCGGACTCGTCGGCGACTTCTTCTACACACTGGGCTTCCGCGCGTTCCAGATCGACAACTTCTTCGCCTACTTCACGACGCAGTCGAACATGGCCGGGGTCGTGGTGCTGGGCCTGTCCGGCCTGGTCGCCCTCGCGCGCGAGCGGGAGCCGCGCTGGCTCAGCACGGTGCGGGCGCTCGTGCTCACCTACATGGTCGTGTCGGGGATCGTCTTCGGGCTGATCGCGGTCGAGGCCAACAACCGCGGCGTGCGGGTCGACGTGCCCTGGTCGAGCGCGCTCCTGCACTTCGTGATCCCGACGCTCGCGATCCTCGACTGGATCCTCGGACCCGGCCGCCGCCCGGTCGCCTGGCGCGGGGCGCTGACCGTGCTCGGCTTCCCGATCGTCTGGGGCGTCATCACCCTGGTCCGCGGGGCCCTCATCGGCTGGTACCCGTACTTCTTCCTCGACCCCGGCCAGGTCGACGGACCCGTGATGTTCGTGCTCTACGACGTGATCGTGCTGAGCCTGATCTCCGGCATCGCCGCGTTCGTCCTCGCGCTCAGCCGGGTGCGGCCGCTCGGGGCGGCGCACGCGTCGGAGTGGCGGGGGCCGCTGGCGCGGCTCCGCGAGCTCGTCAGCCGGGGACGACGGCGAACGGCTCGAGCGCCGTCTGCGCGAGGGTGACCAGCTCGTCGTCGCTGAGGTCCTGCAGCGAGAGGGCCTGATCCGCTCCGACCAGCCCGACGAGCACCGCCTCGCCGGTCGACGGCTGGAGGTTGAGCCACTCGGTGATGCCCGCCTCGGAGCCGACGAGCGACCAGCGCGCGGGGGCGTCGGCCTCCCAGAACGCCTCGTCGAAGCGCAGCCACAGCGTCTCGACGACACCGGAGCCGAGGGCCGCGACGGCCGCGCGCTGCGCGAACGGGAGCGGCGGGTCGAAGGCGATCGCGTCCGTCTGGAGCACCCCGATCGGCACGGTGACCAGCACCCGGTCGGCTGTGAACGACTCGCCGGTGCCCAGGCGGATGCTGACGCCGGTCTCCGTGTAGCCGATGCCGCTCACCACGGCGCGCAGCGAGACCTCGACGTCGGCGAGCAAGGTGTCGACCAGGGGCGCGAGCCCGTCGGTCAGCAGCGCGTCGCCGGAGTCGTCGCTCAGCTCCTCCGCGGTCGTGGCGGCGGAGGCGTCGCCCAGTCCGTACCAGGAGGAGAGCTCCTCGGGAGCGGCGCCGGTGCGCAGCGCGGTCGTCCCGGCGAGGTGCGCCGCCACGCGGGCGGCGTCGGCGTCGCCGGAGCCCGGCTCGGCCTCGGCGGGATCGGGCGCTCCGGAGCCGGCGAACGACTCGGCGAGCGCCAGGTCCTCCGGCTGCTCCGCTCCCCACTCGAGAGCACGGGTCAGGGCGTCGGCACCCGTGGTGCCGGTGTCGAGAGCCGCGCCGTCGGCGTCGCTCGAGCGGACGTCGGCGAGGTCGACTGCGGTCGTGACCACGCCCGCGTCCGCGATGCTCTCGCGCAGGGCGGCTCCCGCGCCGGTGAGGGCCCAGGCTCCGGTCTCGACGGCGATCGGCCAGCCGTCCGGAGTCGCGGTGGCGATGCGGCCGCCGGTGCGCTCGCGCGCCTCGACCACGGTGACGTCGAAGCCCGCGTCGGACAGGCGCCGCGCGGCGACCGCTCCGGCGAGGCCGGCCCCGACGATCGCGATCCGCTCGCCCTCGTCGGCGACGGCGCTGATCTCGGCGGCCGCGCGGACCCCGGAGCTCCAGGCGCCCTGGAGCGTGCCGGGCGCCTCCGTGTCGGTGGCCTCGCCCGCGAGGAAGACGCGGTCGAGGACCGCGGTGCCCAGGTCGGTGCGGTGCTGCGGCGTCGCGCCGACGGGCAGGTAGGAGACGGAGCCGAGCGCGTACGGATCCTCGGCCCAGGCGGAGCGCACGAAGGCAGCCGGCGCGGGGACGGCGGTGGTGCTCGGCGTGGGCACGGGGGCCTTCGTGACGGAGCGGGTCGGCGTCGGACGCGACGGCGTGCAGCCCGCGAGGGCCAGGAGCCCGACTCCCGTGGCGGCTCCCGAGAGGAAGAGGCGGCGTCCGATCGTCATCCCGGACATCCTACGTTCTCGGCGTTCGGCCGGGGCGGCGCGGGCGGCGCGGCTGACGCCACCGGGCACGCGGCCCGCTCGGAGGTGCGGGGTGACGGCGGGACGGCGAGCGGATAGCGTCGGGGCAGCGCGGACCGGTCCGCGGTGACGGGGGACGCGGCATGGACACGACACGGACGCGGACCGCGACGACGACGGCCGGGGCCCCTCCCCGCAGTCACCTCCACGCGGTGCTGCTCGGCGCGCTGGGCATGATCGTGGTCCCGCTGCTCATCGTCCTCGCGACCACGGCCTGGTCCTCCCCCGGTCCCGAGGAGTACGTCCGCATGGCGCTCGGCTCGGTGGTCGCGGCGTGCGTCTCGGTGGTCGGCGCCTGGTGGCTCGCCTTCGAGCGGCGCAGCGCCGGGGCACCCGGTCGCACCTGGTTCTGGGGCGTCGCGTGCCTCTTCACGGTCAGCGCGGTCTCGACCGTCGGAGCCGCCGCCGACCGCCTCACCGGCCTGATCACGGGCTGAGCAGGTGGACGTCCAGGCGCGGTCACCGCGCTCGCCTCACTCCTCGGCGACCGCCCCGATGGTCGCGAGTCCCTCCTCGAGCGAGCGGCAGCAGCATCGGTGCCGGTGATCGCCCCGACGAGACGACCGAGCGGCTCCGGCTGTTCCGTCCCGCCGAGAGCGATCTGGACGAGCTGTGGCGGCTGTACTCCGACGAGCGGATCGCGGCGGGCGACCCCCTCCTCCGACACGGCTCCGTCGAGCAGACCCGGGCGGTGCTCGCCCGCCGGACGGCGCAGTGGGCACGGGACGACCTCAGCAGCTGGGTCGTCCGGCTGCGGAGTCCCGAAGGCGGCGCGGACGGCGCGATCGGGATCGGCGGATGCACCCTCCTCGCCGACACGGCCTGGAACGTCGCGTTCACCGTCCATCCGGACCACTGGGGCAGGGGGTACGCCCAGGAGGTCGCCTCCGCAGGCATCGCTCGGGCGCGGCGGCTCCGGCCGGAGCTCCCCGTGACCGCGGTCGTCGCGGAACGGAACGAGCGATCGCACCGCACGGTCGCTCGACTCGGTCTCGAACGGAGGTGGGCGGGCCCCGATGCGCACAGCCCCGACCCCGCGGCTCGCATCGTGCTCTACTCCGACCGCCTCCTCTCCGAGGACGAGATCGGCCGCCTCACGAGCTGAGGGCGCCGCGTGGTGCGGGTCGCCGCCGGCAGCAGCGGAGCCGAGACGCCTGCACGAGACCGCGACGTCACGTTCCGGTGCGCCTCCCGGCCCCATCTTTCTTCCCGGCGGGCGGCGCTGCGCACGAGTGGGTGGGTGGGCGGCGCGGCACTCGCGCCGACCCCTCTCGCGATCGCGCTCAGCGGTCGGCTGGCGAAACCGGGCGGGAAGGGCGCGTAGGCCCTCACCCCGCGGTGCATCCGCGGCCCGTCACCGCGAGGCGCATTAGCGTCGTCGGATGGCGAGCATCACGTACCCCGCACCCCTCCGCGTCGGAAGCAGGGTGGAGGTGCCCGCGCCCTCGATGGGAGTCCCCGCGCACCTGCACGACCGGCTGCAGGACGCCGCGCGCCGACTCGGCTCGGCGGGATACGACGTCCGGGTCCGGCCGCACGCCCTCCTCGGCGGACTCGCTCCGGCGTCCGCCGCGGATCGGGCGGCCGACCTGCACG
The DNA here is from genome assembly GCF_002930975.1 of Rathayibacter sp. AY1A3. Taxonomy (NCBI): domain Bacteria; kingdom Bacillati; phylum Actinomycetota; class Actinomycetes; order Micrococcales; family Microbacteriaceae; genus Rathayibacter; species Rathayibacter sp. AY1A3. Next base: position 28,485 of record NZ_PSTO01000013.1, read on the forward strand.
ACGCCTTCCGGAGCGGGGACGCGGTCCTTCCTCCATGGGGCGGCGAGCTCGCCGTCGAGCTGCTGGAGAGGCTCGACTGGCACGCCCTCGCGGAGGCCCGGCCCTGGTTCGTCGGCTGGTCGGACGTCTCGACGCTGCTCCTGCCCCTGACGACGACGACCGGGCTCGCGACGATCCACGGCGCCAACCTGATGGACGAGCCGTGGGAGCTGCCGGTCGGGTTCCACCGCTGGACGGAGGTCGCCGGTCTCGAGCCCGGAGCCGCGTTCACGCAGCACGCCGCGCCGCGACGCCGGAGCCGTCCGTGGGGTGCGTGGGCGGACGAGCCGCTCGACCGCGATCGGGCCTACGAGGAGCCGACCCGCTGGCGCTCGCTCGACGGGGCAGCGGACGCGGCGATGTCCGGCCGCTTGATCGGCGGATGCCTCGAGACGGTGTCCCTGCTCGCGGGCACGCCCTACGGCGACGTTCCGGGCTTCGCTCGCCGGCACGCGCCGGAGGGCACCGTCGTCTACCTGGAGGCGGCCGGGTCCGACTCCGTCTCGGTGCTCCGGATGCTCACCTCCCTCCGCCTCGCGGGCTGGTTCGAGCAGGCGACCGGCGTCCTGATCGGCCGGACCGCGGGCGCGTCCCTGCCCGAGCTGAGCCAGGAGGACGCGGTGCGGCGCGCTCTCGGCGATCTCGGCGTGCCGGTGATCCTCGACGTCGACACCGGGCACCAGCCGCCGCAGATGCCCCTGGTCAACGGCGCGCTCGCCGAGATCGCGCTGAGCGGGCCGACGGCCTCGATCACGCAGCGGCTCGTGCCCTGACGGGTCGTCGAAGTACCGCGCCGCCACCCAGATACACAACGCTACTTGCACAATGTTTCTTGTGCTTTAGGCTGAGCGCATGGTCGACCGATCGAATCTGCACGACGCAGCTCACATGCGCGTCCTTGCTCACCCCACCCGCCTACGCCTGCTCGGGCTGCTCCGAGAGCTCGGCCCACGAACCGCCGCGCAGCTCTCGGAGCACATCGACGAGGCGCCGGGGACGCTGAGCTACCACCTGACGAAGCTGGCGGGAGCCGGGCTGATCGAGGAGGCGCCGGAGTCGGGCCGGGATCGGCGGGAGCGCTGGTGGAGGGCGAAGCACCTCGAGACCGTGTGGGACGAGAGCGAGGTCGCACGCGACCCGGAGAAGCTCGGAGCCCTCCGCGAGATGGCGGCGGCGATCTCCCGCGTCTACGCGCAGCAGTACGACGAGTACCTCGCGTCGACGCCGACGCTGCCGGAGGAGTGGGTGAGCGCCGGCACGAGCAGCGACCGCCGCTGGCGCCTGAGCGCGGATCAGCTGTGGGAGCTGCGCGACGAGCTCGCGCAGCTCGACCGGAAGTGGGCGCGGATCAGCGACGACCACCGGACCGACGACGGGTCGGAAGAGGTGTTCTTCCTCGTCCAGGCCTACCGCCGGCCGCGATGAGCGCGGCGGAGCGCTCCTCGCGGCCCCTCGCCGCACTCCTCGTCGGGCACGTCCTCTCCAGAACCGGCAACGTCGTCACCCTGTTCGCCGTGCCGTTCCTGGTGCTGAGCGCGGGCGGAGGACCGGTGGAGGTAGGGACAGCGGCCGCCGCGGCGACCGCACCCGTCCTCCTCGGCGGGCCGCTCGGCGGCGCACTCGTCGATCGTGTCGGCCTCGTGCGGTCGTCCGTGCTCTCCGACGCGGTGAGCGGCACGAGTCTCGCGCTCATCCCGCTCCTGACCGCGCTCGACGCGCTGCCGTTCCCGGTCCTCCTGACGATCGTCTTCGTCAGCGGCCTCCTCGACGTCCCCGGGGAGACCGCCCGACGCGTCCTCCTCCCCCGCCTCTCCCAGACGGCGGGCATCCCGCTGGAGCGCTCGGTCGGCTTCCTCGACGCCACCACCCGCCTCTCCACCATGCTCGGCGCGCCGCTCGCGGGGGTGATGGTCAGCACTCTCGGCGCCGATGCGGCCCTCCTCGCGACCGCAGTGTCCTTCGCCGCGTCCGCGATCCTCACGGCGGCACTCGTCCGGGCACCGTCGACCACCCCCGAGGGGCCGGAGGAGAGCTCGACGGGCTACTGGTCGGACCTCCGGGAGGGTCTGCGCTTCATCCGCCGGGATCCCCTCCTGCGCTGCATCATCGCCCTCGTCCTCGTCACCAACACCCTCGACGCCGCCCGGTCGAGCACGCTCCTCCCCCTCTACGCCGAGCGGCACCTCGAGGGCGCGTCGTCCCTCGGCCTCGTCTCCGGCGTGTTCGGCGCGGCCGCCCTGACCGGAACGCTCGCCTTCGGCCTCGTCGCGCACCGCCTGCCGCGCCGGATCCCCTTCGCCGCCTGCTTCCTCGTCGCCGCCACCTACGGAGCCGCGCCAGCTCTCGGTCTCGGTGTCGTGGGGCTGGCCGCCTCGGCCGCCGTCTGCGGGCTCGCCGCCGGAGCCCTGAACCCGATCCTCGGCGCGGTCTTCCTCGATCGCATCCCGACCGCCCTCCAGGCGCGCGTGCTCGGACTCGTGTCCGCCGGGACCTGGGCAGGGATGCCGCTCGGCGGAGTCCTCGGAGGGCTCGCCGCCGACACGCTCGGCCTCCGCCTCACCTTCGCCGTCACCGCCGTGGTCTACGTGGTCGCCGCCGGCACTCCGCTGCTCGGCGGAGCCTGGCGCCGGATGGAACGGTCGGCCTCCTGACCCCGGCCGCGGAGCCGAGAACGACCGGCGTGAGGAATGCGGCGCCCCGGCCCTCCTCCGCCCGCCGAGCGCAAGGCCGAGCGGCGGGGAGGCGCCGAGTGGTAGACCTGGGGGCATGAGCAACGACATCCGCGCACTCGCCGAGGGCGAGAGCTACCTCGCCTTCTTCCAGGGCGGGCCGTTCGACGGCCAGACCGAGAACCGCGTCAGCACCGAGGGGGGCTACGAGAAGGAGGTCGACGTCTACGCCGCCGTCGACGGCCAGGAGACGCACCTCGTCTACAACGCCGTCTCCGCCAAGGAGGTCGGCGAGGCGGTCCACGTGACCTACTCGATCGACACTCCCGACTCCGACCCGATCGAGGACCCGGAGGACCGCGGCGGCGGATTCCAGTAGTCCGCACCACCCTTCGGATGCCGCTCCGGCGTCGCGCTCAGCGCGGCCGGGGCGGCATCGGCATCTGAGGACGCGCCACTCCGGGGACGACGCCTCCCGCCGCTCCTAGGATGATGGTTCCTCACTGTCTCGGCCGATTCAGGTCCGCGTTCCTCGGGAGCCGCCGTGTCCGATCCGCTGATCCGCCCGATGCCCCTCCGCGGCGACTCCGCCCGGCACTGGCTGCGGGCCCGCCACGCCGAGGCCGGGCCCGACCCCGCTTTCGCCGTCACCGGTCAGGAGGCGGCCGCCGAGGGCGTGCTCCTCCGGCGGATCTGGCACACGGCCGGCACGATCGACTTCCGCCCGAGCCCCCGCGCCGACCCGGGGTCGGTGGTGCTCCTGCTCCCGCTCGAGGGCGCGTTCACCGTCGCCAGTCGGGAGGAGCGCGAGTTCGTCGGCCGCGGCACCCTCGCGGTGCTGCCCGCCCGATCGGGAGCGACGATCAGCACGAGCGCTCCCAGCTCCCGGCTCGTCCTGGTCGTGCGGCCCTCGGGCGACGCGGATCCGCCCGCCGGCCTCACCGTGGTCTCCTCCCCCGCGGCACCGGTGCTGGTCGCCGCCGCGAACGCGGTGCTCGACGCCGGGCTGCCCATGAGCCCCGGGCTGCACACCGCGCTGCGGGGCCTCGCCGCGGCCGTCGTCGCGGAGTGACGGGAGCTGTCAACCCTCCCCGCCCCGGCCATCCGCTCGCAGGGACGTCCTCGAACATCGAGTGACGCCGATCGTCGGCGCCGGAAGGAGCACTCCCCATGGCCGAGATCACCGCCCACCACGGACTCTTCAAGGACACGGACCTGCACGTCGACGACACCGGCGGATCGGGCCGCCCCGTGGTCCTCATCCACGGCTGGCCCCTCTCGGGCGAGTCGTGGAAGGAGCAGGTCCCCGCGTTCGCCGAGGCCGGCTACCGCGTCGTCACCTACGACCGCCGCGGCTTCGGGCGCAGCGACAAGCCGCTCACCGGCTACAGCTACGACACGCTCACCGAGGACCTGCACACCCTCCTCACCGAGCTCGACCTGCAGGACGTCACCCTGGTCGGCTTCTCGATGGGCGGCGGCGAGGTCGCCCGCTACTTCACGAAGTACGGCGCCGAGCGCCTGCACAGCGTCGTCTTCGCCTCGGCCGTCCCGCCGTACCTGATGAAGACGGACGACAACCCGGACGGCCCGCTCGAGAAGGCGCAGGCCGCGCAGATGACCGCGGGCCTCACGAAGAGCGAGGACGACTTCTACGACCAGTTCACCACCGACTTCTTCTCGGTCGACGGCGTGCTGAAGGTGACGGAGGAGCAGCGCCAGGAGGCGATCGCCCTGGCGAAGCAGTCGGCCAAGCACGCGGCCCTCGCCTGCATGACGGCGTTCGCGACCACCGACTTCCGCGAGGACCTGCCCAACGTGTCGGTGCCCGCGCTCGTCATCCACGGCGACGGCGACGGCACGGTTCCGTTCGAGGGCTCCGGCGCCCGCACCCACGCGGCGATCCCCGGCTCCGAGCTGCACGTCGTCCACGGCGCCCCGCACGGAGTGACCGTGAGCCACCCGGAGGAGTGGAACCGCGTCGTCCTGGAGTTCCTCGCGAAGTAGCGGCGGCACTCCCGCATGCTGGTCGAGCAGCCCCGCAGGGGCGTATCGAGGCCCGTCGCACGGACACGGATCTCGATACGCGCCCTGTGCGCTGCTCGATCAGCAGGAACCGGTCACCCACGCGCGATGCTCGCTCAGCAGGAGCCGGAGCCCCCGCGTCAGCCCTTCTCCGCGCCCTCGGTCGTGTTCATGATCCGCCGCTGGAAGACGAAGAACAGCACGGCCACCGGGATCGACATCAGCACCGCGGCCGCGAGCTGCAGCGGGTACTGGTTGCCGGTGCCCAGCTGCCCCGACACGAGCGACGCGACTCCGGTCGTCAGCGTGTTCAGCTCCGGCGACTGCCGAGACACCACGAAGTGCGAGAACTCGTTCCACGAGCCCTGGAACGACAGGATGAACAGCGTCACGATCGCCGGACGCGCCATCGGCACCACGATCGAGCGGAAGGTCCGGAACACTCCGGCCCCGTCGATCCGCGCGGCCTCCTCGATGGAGAGCGGGATCGAGTCGAAGAACTGCTTCATGATGAAGATCCCCGCCGCGTCCACGATCAGCGGGACGATCATCCCCGCGTAGCTGTCGTAGAGGCCGAGCTGCTTGAGGATCAGGAACCGCGGGATCAGCAGCACCACCGCGGGCACGCTCATCACTCCGATGAACAGCGCGAACAGCAGGCCCCGTCCGCGGAAGCGCAGCCGCGACAGCGCGTAGCCGGCCAGCGAGTCGAAGAAGACCCGGCCGACGGTGACGAACACGGTGACGATCACCGAGTTGAGCGTCCACAGCGGCAGCGGGACGTCGGTGAACAGCCGCTCGTAGGAGGCGAACGACCAGGTCGCGGGCAGCAGCGACAGCGGGTTCGCGGTGGCGTCGGCGTCCGACTTGAACGACGACGCGACCGAGATCAGGAACGGGTAGATGTACACCAGCGCCAGCGCGATCAGCAGCAGGTAGCCGCCGATCAGCGACGCGCGGCCGCGGGCGCCGAGGCGGATGCGGCGGTGCGGCACCGGTGCGGCGGGCTCGGGGCTCTCGGGGGCGCGGGTGCCGGGCTCGGTCAGCGTGCTCATCGGATGCCTCCCGTGGTGAGGGTCGTCGCGGCGTCGGCGCGGGCGGCGCGGCGGGGGCGCCGGCGCGGCTCCCCCTTCTCGCGGAGGAGCGCCCTCTGCAGGAGCGTCAGCACGACGATGATGAAGAAGAGGATGAAGGCGATCGCGGCGCCCTGACCCCAGCGGAGATCCGTGAACGAGGACTCGTAGGCGAGGTACGCCGGGGTGAGCAGCGTCTTGCCCGGCGCCCCTCCTCCGGTGAGGTAGATCTGGTCGAACACCTGCCAGGTGCCGATCAGTCCGAGGGTCAGCACGGTGAAGAGCGTGGGCTTGAGCATCGGCAGGGTGACCGAGAAGAACTTCCGGAGCGGGCCGGCGCCGTCCATGAGCGCCGCCTCGTCGATCTCGGCGCCGATGTTCTGCAGCGCCGCGAGGAACAGCAGCATGAACGTGCCCGAGGTGGTGAAGATCGCCATCGTGATCAGCACGCACATCGCGACGGACGGGCCGGACAGCCAGTCCCACCAGGTGAGTCCGAGCGGGGCGCCCGCGGCCAGCGGCCCGGAGCCGTCGACGCCGACGGCGCCCAGGAGCGAGTGCAGGACACCGGTCGGGTCGGCCATCCAGGTCGGCCCGTCGGCGCCGAACCAGCCGAGCACCGCGTTGACGACGCCCGAGGCGGAGAAGAGGAACAGGAAGATCACGGTGATCGCGATCGAGGAGGTGACGGAGGGGAAGTAGAAGGCGGTGCGGAAGAAGCCCCGGCCCCGCAGGATCCGCCGGTTCACCTGCACGGCGAGGAAGAGCGCGAGCGCGGTCTGCAGCGGCACCACGAGCAGCACGTAGTAGACGTTGTTGCGGATCGCGGTGCCGAAGTCCTTCTGCGCCAGGCCGGAGTCGGTGAGCACCGCGCGGTAGTTGTCGGCTCCGACGAACTGCGCGGTCGGCCCGAGGGGCGAGCCGAGCCCGTTCCAGTTGCTCACGCTGACCCAGAGGGCGAGGCCGATCGGGACGACGAGGAACACGCCGATCACGACGATCGCCGGGAGGGTGAAGAGCCAGCCGTAGCGGGCCTCGTGCCCGCGGATGCCGGAGCGGCGGCTCCGGGGGGCGGCGGTGGTGCTCATCGATGCGTCTCCTTCGACTCACGTGCGCGGGGTGGGGCGTGCCGGTCGGGCACGGGGAGGCGGCGGTCGGGTCCGCCGCCTCCCGGCCGGGCTACTTCGCGTTCGCGGTGTCGAGCGCGTCCTGCAGGTTGGTCTGCAGGTCGCCGAGGATCGACTCCGGGTCGCCGGTCGCGAGGCCCTCGAGCGCCGAGTTGAAGTCGGTGATGACGGTCGCCGCGCCGGCGAAGGCCACCGGGCTCACCGCGTAGTCGTTGCCGGAGACGAAGGCGGCGTTCTCGGGGTACTTCGTCGCGTACTCGGCGGCTCCGGTCTCGGTGGAGGGGATGACTCCGAAGGCGTCCGAGAAGGCGAGCTGCTGCTCGTCCGAGGTCAGGGCCGACACGAGCGACTCCGTCTTCTCGGCCGTGGCGCTGCCGACGGGGATGCCCCAGCAGTTGCTGAAGGTGAAGGTCGACTTCCCGCCGGGGCCGGCGGGGAGCTCGGCGACGCGGTAGTTCACGTCGGGGTAGTCGGCCGCGAGCGCTCCGTTGATCCACGGGCCCTCGATGACCATCGCCGCCGCGCCCTTGCCGAACGCCTCGCCGGACCAGCCGGAGTCGAGCGCGGCCGGGAACTTCAGCACGCCGTCGGTGAGCAGCGTCTTCACCTCGGTCAGGCCCGCGACGTTCTCGGGGGTGTCCGCGGTGACGGTGGTGCCGTCCTCCGAGAGGAGCGATCCGCCGGCCTGGTTCATGAAGGTGCCGATGCGCGCGTACTCGGCGCCGAAGGAGAGCCCGGTAACTCCGTTCGCGGTCAGCTTCGTCGCCGCCGACTCGAGCGAGGCCCAGTCGGTGGGGACGTCCGCGTCGGTGAGGCCGGCCGCCGCCCAGAGGTCCGTGTTGATCACGAGGCCGAGCGTGGAGAAGTCCTTGGGCTCGCAGTAGAACCGGTCGTCGTAGCTGAACGCGTCGCGCAGCGCCGGGTAGAAGGCGTCGGCGTTCCCGGCGTCCTGGGCGTACGGCTCCAGGTAGCGGTTGCTCGCGTAGGTCTGGAACTGGTCCCAGCTCATGTAGAAGAGGTCGGGCGGGTTGCCGCCGGAGAAGCCCTGGCCGAGCTGCTGCGTCAGGTCGCTGGCGGCGACCACGTCGACCGTCGTGCTGTTCTGCTCGCCCCAGGCGTTCACGGCGTCGGTGACGGCGGTCGTCTCGGCGTCGCCGGACGAGCCGATCATCACGGTGAGGGCGGAGTCGCCGCCCGCGTCACCGGAGTCGGAGCCGCTCGAGCAGGCGGCGAGCGGGAGCAGCAGGCCTCCGGCGAGGATCGCGGCACCCCAGCGTGCCGCGCGGTGGGTGGGGGTCATGGTCTGGCCTTTCGTGGGGAGGGGCGCCGGTCGGAGTGACGGCGCCTCAGTCGGCGGGGTGGTGGAGGGGGGTGCGGAGCACGAGGTGGGGCTCGATCAGGCGGTGGGCCTCGCCCGGCGCGAGCGAGCGGTGGACGACGTCGTCGCCGCGCTCGCCCAGCAGGAGCTCGAGCGCGCCCGCGGCCACCGCGTCGAGGTCCTGCTCGATGCTCGGCAGGCCGACGGCCGCGGCGACGGGGGTGTTGTCGAAGCCGACGATCGGGAGGGAGGGCCGGCCGACGGCCACGGCGGCCATCGAGGCGCCGAGCGCGAGCGAGTCGGAGACGCAGACCAGCCCGTCGAGCTCCGGGGTCGATCGGAGGAACTCGATGGCCGCGATCCGGGCCTGCTGGACGTCGTCCTCGGAGGAGGCGGCGAGCAGTGGCGCGTCGGGGAACCGCTCGCGGTGCACCCGCTCCCAGCCGCTGCGGCGGTCGTCGCCGGTCGCGGATCCGCTCGGCCAGCCGAGGAAGCCGATGCGGGAGCAGCCGCTGTCGGCGAGGTGCGCCGTGGCCTGGGCGAGCCCGGCGGCGCCGTCGACGTCGACCCAGAGGTGCTGCGGGTCGTTGCGGTCGTCGACGCCCCAGGGGCGGCCGAAGGTGACGAAGGGCACGGCCTGCTCGATCAGCCAGGCGGTCCGGGGGTCGCCGTAGAAGGTGGAGGTGAGCACGAAGGCGTCGACGTCGGCTCCGTCGCGGAGGCGCCCGATCCGCTCGATCTCCTCCTCCGGGCTCTTCGCCGTGTAGAGGAGGATGCGCATGCCGCGCGCATCGGCCTGCTCGGTGACGGCGTGGAGGAAGCGGTCGAGCAGGCTGCCGGAGATGCCGTCGAGCACGCGGTCCATCCGGACACCGATGGTGCCGGACTTGCGGGTGCGGAGGCGGCGGGCGGAGGCGTGCGGCCGGTAGTTGAGGTCGCCGATCGCCTTCTCGACGCGCTCGCGGGTGCTGTCGCGGACGATGTGCGGGCTGTTGAGCACGTTCGACACGGTCTGGCGCGAGACGCCGGCGGCACGGGCGACGTCCTCGACGGTCGGCAGTGCCATGCGTCCTCCTCGACGTGCTCTTGATCGTTCCAACCTGGCGGGATCCACCGGTTTGATCGATCAAATCCTTCGGTAAGGTTACCTCCGACGACGCCGCTGTCAACCGTCCGCCACGCTCCGGCACTCCCGGAGCCGGCGGAGGACGATCGGCGGCACGCCCCCAGCACCGACGATCCAGTGAGGAGTCGACCGTGACGACCGAGCGCGACGACCGACAGACCCCGCCCCGCCAGCCCCTCCTCCACGACTCCCTCGTCCTGCTCCGCGCACCCGTGCAGCTGTGGTCGGACGAGGCGGGCGAGGTCGGCTCCCGCCCCGTGCACGGGCTCTACCTCGGCGACGTGCGCGTGCTCGCGGGCGCCTCGCTCCGCGTGGGCGGCGCGGCGCTCGAGGCGATCGCGACCGGCCGCGACGGCGCCTCCTCCGCCCGCTTCACCGCGCTCGCCCGCCATCTCGACGACGCCGCCGCGGACCCTCGGATCCGCATGGTCCGCTCGCGGGAGGTCTCCGCCGGCGGCGTCCGCGAGAGCATCCGCCTCGAGTCGGCGCTCCCCGACGAGGTCGCGACCACCGTCGAGCTGACCCTCGACCCCGACTTCTCGCTCGTGCACGTGGTGAAGGCGGGGCTCCGCGACGAGCCCTCCTTCGCGACCGCTCCGGTGGACGGCGGCCTCGACTGGACCCACGGCCCGGTCCGCGCCGAGCTGCGCGCGCCCGGCGCCTCGATCTCGGGCACGGTGCTCACCTGGAGCGTCGTGGTCCCGGCCCGCGGGAGCGTCGAGGTCGTGTGGAGCGTCGCCGCGGAGGACGCCTCCGCCGTGGTCGCCGCCGCGTCCGGACCGGCCGAATGGGCGGGGACCGCGCTCGAGACCGGCGACTCCCGCCTCGCCTCCTGGTGCCGCGCCGCGCTCGACGACCTCGACGCCCTGCGCATGGTCACCGTGGAGCGCCCCGGCGAGCCGTTCCTCGCCGCGGGAGCGCCGTGGTTCTTCACCCTCTTCGGCCGCGACTCGATCTGGGCGGCGCGGATGCTCCTCCCCCTCGGGACGGGGATCGCCGCCTCCACCCTCCGCGTCCTGGCCGGCCTGCAGGGCACCCGCCACGTCGCAGACACCGCCGAGCAGCCGGGCAGGATCATGCACGAGCTGCGCGCCACGACCCTCGAGATCCCCGGCGAGGGCGTCTCGCTGCCCCCGCTCTACTTCGGCACGGTCGACGCCACCGCGCTCTGGGTCTGCCTCCTCCACGACGCCTGGCGCTGGGGGCTCCCGGACGACGAGGTCGAGGAGCTGCTGCCCGCTCTGGAGGCGGCGCTGCGCTGGCTCCGCGACGACGGCGACTCGGACGGCGACGGGTTCCTCGAGTACGTCGACACCACGGGGCACGGCCTCGCCAACCAGGGCTGGAAGGACTCGGGCGACTCGATCCAGTGGCGCGACGGCACGCTCGCGGAGGGTCCGATCGCGCTCTGCGAGGTGCAGGCCTACGCCCACGAGGCCATGGTCGGCGGAGCGGCGCTGCTCGAGCACCTCGGCCGTGACGGCTCGGAGTGGCGCGAGGCGGCGTCGACGCTGAAGGCGCGCTTCGCGGAGGCGTTCTGGATCGACGACGCCGACGGCGGCTACCCGGCGATCGCGCTCGACGCGGCCGGGCGCCCGGTCGACACGATCACCAGCAACCTCGGCCACCTCCTCGGCACCGGCATCCTCTCCCCCGAGCACGCCGCCCGGGTCGCCGAGCTGCTGGTCTCCCCCGGGCTCGACTCGGGCTTCGGCCTGCGCACCCTGGACAGCGGCTCGGGCGGCTACTGGCCGCTGTCGTACCACGGCGGCTCCGTCTGGGCCCACGACACCGCGATCGCCGTCACCGGGCTCGCCCGGGAGGGCTTCGGGGCGGAGGCGACGACCCTCTCGCGCGGACTGATCGCCGCGGCCGAGGGCTTCGGCTACCGGATGCCCGAGCTGCACTCGGGCGACCCCGCCGCCGAGGTGCACGCGCCGGTGCCGTACCCGGCGGCCTGCCGACCGCAGGCCTGGTCGGCGGCCGCCTCCGTCGCCGTGCTGTCGGCGGCGCTGGGGCTCGCTCCCGGAGGCGACACCCTGGTCGTCGCGCCGCTCTCGCCCGCGCTCGCCGGGCCGATCCGCGTGGACGGGATCCGCTACCGCGGCTCCGTGGTGCCGGTGGACTGGGACGGCAGGATCTGAGGCGCCGCGCCGCTCAGGGCGGACCGGCTCAGATCAGGCCGGCTCAGGGCAGGCGCGTTCAGGGCAGGCGCGCCACGACCGCGCGCGCGATGCGCCGGCCCGAGCGGTTCGCCCCGATGGTCGAGGCCGTCGGGCCGTAGCCGGCGAAGAAGACGCGCGGATCCATCAGCGAGGCTCCGTCGGCGACCGCGATGCCGCCCTCGCGCTCGCGCAGCCCGAGCGGAGCGAGGTGGCGCAGCTCCGGCCGGAAGCCCGTCGCCCAGATGATCGCGTCGGCGCGCGTGAAGGAGCCGTCGGGCCAGCGCACGCCCTCCTCCTCGATCGACGAGAACATCCCCCGCTCGTGCAGGAGCCCGCGCTCGATCCCGGCGACCACCCGGCGGGTGCGCTGCACGCCCGTGCCGCCGACGATGCTCGGGAGGGGCAGCCCGGCGCGGGCGGCGCGGTCCTGCTCGGCCACCGCCTCCACCGCCGACTCCATCGCCAGCTGCTCGCCGTCGTGGTAGACGACCGGTCGCCGCGTCGCCCACGTCAGCGAGCGCGCCACCCGCTCGAGCTCCAGCAGGAAGCCGATCGCCGAGGTGCCGCCGCCGACCACGAGCACCTGCTTCCCGGCGAAGTCCTCGGCGCGGACGTACTCGGTCGGGTCGATCTGCACGCCGCGGAAGCGGTCGCGCCCGGGGTAGTGCGGGACGAAGGGCGATCCCCAGGTGCCGGTCGCGTTGACGAGCAGGCTCGCGCGCTCGACCGCGCGGTCGGACTCGACGACGAGCGGCGACCCCGTGTCGTGCGGCGTCGCACTCGTGACGCGCCGCACCGACTCCGGACGGCGGATCTCGAGACCGAGCTCCTCCTCGTAGCGCCCGTAGTACTCGCGGACCACGTCCCGTGCCGGTCGCCGGTGATCGGCCGTGCGGAACGAGAGCCCCATCCGCTCCATGCCCGGGAGATCGTGCACGCGGTGCGCGGAGCCGAGCCGCAGGGCCTCCCAGCGGAACTGCCAGGCCCCGCCGGGCTCCGGACCGCGGTCGAGGACGATCAGGTCGCGCCCGGGGACGAGGCCGAGACGGCGCAGGTAGTAGGCCACGGACAGACCCGCCTGACCCGCGCCGATCACCACGACGGGACGCGGTGGGGCGACGCTGTCCACGGTGCTCCTGACGCGGTCGAGGATGGGCGGCCGTCCGGCAGATCGAGGCCCGGGGTGGCGTGTCCCCCGTCTGCTAAACTACCGCGTAGATTTCAACTTTCCCTGTCTGCTCTTTTCCCCAGCCGGCTCACTGCCCGTCTGGCCTGTCATCGTGAGGGGGTCACCCATGGGGCGCGGCCGTCAGAAGGCGAAGAACACCAAGATCGCCCGTGAGCTGAAGTCGTTCAGCCCGGCGGTCGATTACAGCGCGCTCGAGCGCGAGCTCAGCCACCCGGACGAGCCGGACTACTCGAAGTGGATCGACGCCGAGGACGACGGCGACGACACGGACCTCGTCGAGGAGCCGCACCAGAAGCGTGCGTGACTCCTCCCGTGAATCGGGGCCGCTCCCTCGGGGCGGCCCCGATTCGCGTGCGGACGGGGATCCGGCGGGTGAGGGACCCGAGGTCGAGGAGCCGCTCCGCGCAGCCCCCGCCGACGTCGCCGTCCGGCAGCTGTCGACGCGGGTCGCCTACGAGACCCCGTGGATCCGCGTCCGCGAGGACGAGGTGCTCTGGCCGGGCGGGACGCGCGGCGTCTACTCGGTCGTCGAGCGCGACGACTACGCCCTCGTGCTTCCGCGGGAGCGCGGCGGGTTCTGGCTGGTCGAGCAGTACCGGTACCCGATCGGCCGCCGCGCGTGGGAGTTCCCCGCCGGCGGCTGGCCGCACGGCTCGGCCGGCGGCGACCCCGAGGCTCTCGCCCGTGCCGAGCTGCGCGAGGAGACGGGCCTCCGGGCCGAGCGCCTGACGCACCTGGGCAGGCTCGCGGAGGCGTACGGCTTCGTCGCGCAGTCCGTGGACGTCTTCCTCGCCGAGGGTCTCGAGCACGGCGAGCACGAGCGCGAGGACACCGAGCAGGACATGCGGCAGCAGTGGTTCCCCGATGCGGAGATCGCGGAGATGGTCCGCTCCGGGGCGATCGTCGAGACGGCCGCGGTGGCCGCGCTCGCCCTCTTCCACCTGGAGCGCGGGTCGCTCGGCTGAGCACGTTCTCCCGCTTTCCGCCACTGAGTGCAGAATGTCGGTGCCCCCTGGGACACTGACCGGATGAGCACTTCCCCGCCCGCACGGCTGCCCGTGTGGCAGTCGGAGCGTCGCGGGAACGACCTCGACGAGGCGCGCGACTTCTACGCCGGCTCGTACAACGGCTCCGGCTTCCGGGCCGAGCGCTCGGTCGTGCCGTTCGCGTTCCGCTACACGACGACCGGGCCCGGGCCCGTGAGCCTCCACTCCGCCTCCTTCCTCGGCCGGGTGCGCGGCACGGTGGCCCCGAGCGACGTCTACGTCGCCCTCTGGCTGACCGCGGGGCGCGCCTCCCTCGACCTGGGACGCGACGAGCACCGCCTCGTCGTCGGCCGCCCGGCCATGTTCCCGAGCGGCCGGCCCTTCGGCTTCGAGGCCCTCGAGTACCGCGACGCGCTCGTGCACTTCGAGGCCGCCCACCTCGAGGCGATCGCCGCCGAGCTGCACGGCACCGAGCCCGGCCCGCTGCGGTTCGCCCCCGTGGCGCGCGACACGACCGCCTGGTGGGCCGCGATCCGGCTCCTGCGCGACACCCTCGCCTCCCCGCACACGCCCACCGTGCTGCAGCGCGACGGCGTCGCCCGCATCGCCGCGCTCGCCGCCCTGCAGACCTTCGCCCACCGCATCGCCCCGCTGCCGGCCGTGCCGCCCTCGGTCAGCGCTCGGCGCCTCCGACGGGCCGTGGAGTTCGTGCAGGCCAACGCCGATCTGCCCCTCGGAGTGGCCGACATCGCCGACGCGGCCGGGCTCACGGTCCGCGGCGTGCAGCTGGCGTTCCAGCGCGCCTTCGGCGAGACCCCGCGGCACTACCTGCGCGACGTCCGCCTCGAGCGCGCGCACGAGGAGCTCTCGGCCGGATCGATCGGCTCGCTGGTGGTCGGCGACGTCGCCGCACGCTGGGGGTTCATCAGCGGCGGCCGCTTCGCCCAGCACTACGCGACGCGGTTCGGCGAGCTCCCGAGCGAGACCCTCCGGCGCTAGTCCCGCCGATCCCCGACGGCGGTTCCGCCGAGGGGCGTTCGGGCGTACTGTCCGAGGACCGCCCGCTGCCCCGCGGGCCGCGTCGATGGAGCCGCGAATGTTCGAACCCGGAGGATCCGCGCGGCCTGTCGCGCGGGTCGGCTACGTCACCGCCGCCCTGCTGGTCGGCGCCATCCTGGTGGGTGGCGCAGTCGGCGCCGCCGTCGCCCTGGTCCTCTACCTGCCCGGCGTCCTCGCCGCCGACGGCCCGCCCGGGCTGGTGAGCTTCGGCCTGCTCATGGGAGCGGCCTCCGGCGCGGGCATCGGAGTCGTCGGAGGCGCGGGAGCGGTCGCCGGCATGGTCGCGGTGCGCGTCGCGAGCCGCCGCGACGGCCCGTTCGTGCTCGGCACCAGCGCGGGCGCCGGTCTCGGCGTGCTTGCCGCCTCCGCGAACCTGCTCGTCAGCCGCGACGCCCCGACCTGGGCGACCGCCCTGCTCGCCACCGCGGCCGCCTGCGCCCTCTGCGCGGCGGGCTCGTGGCTGCTCACCCGGCACGAGCACTCCTGGGAGCGCGCGCACGCCGCACCGCACTGATCCGCGGCGCCTCCGGGGATCAGCCCGCGTAGGATCCGACCAGGCGGACCGCTCCGCCGTCGACGCCCTTCGCGCCCTGCTCGAAGCCCTCGAACCCGCGCGCGGCCGTCGAGACGCGGCCCGCGACCCACGACGGGACGCCCGAGCGCTCGAGGCGTGCGATCACGCCGTCGGCCGCCTCCGCCGCGACCACGGCGAACATGCCGATGCCGAGGTTCCAGGTGCCCTCGGTGCTCTCGAGCGTCGCGCCGGACATCCCGGCGAGCGCGCGGAACACGTCGGACGGGCTCCAGCTCGCCCGCTCGACCTCGACCCAGGAGCCGCGCGGCAGCACCCGGGCGAGGTTCGCCGCGATCCCGCCGCCGGTGACGTGGCTGATGGAGTGGACGGCCGGGCCGAGCTCGGCGTCGTCGAGCAGATCGAGGAGGGGCCGGGTGTAGAGGCGGGTCGGCTCCAGCAGCACCTCGCCGACTACTCCGCCCAGCTCCTCGGAGCGGTCGGTGAAGCCGATGCCGCGCTCGGCGAGGATGTGGCGCACGAGCGAGTAGCCGTTCGAGTGCAGTCCGGAGGAGGCCATCGCCACCACGACGTCGCCGTCGCGCACGCGGTCGGCGCCGCGCACCTGGTCGGCCTCGATCGCGCCGACCGCCGCGCCCGCCACGTCGTAGTCGTCGGGTCCGAGCAGGCCCGGGTGCTCGGCCGTCTCGCCGCCGACGAGCGCGGTGCCCGTCTCGGAGCAGGCGCGCGCGATGCCGGCGACGATGTCGGCGATGCGGGCCGGGACCACCTTGCCGCACGCGATGTAGTCGGTCATGAAGAACGGGCGGGCGCCGACCACGACGATGTCGTCGACGACCATGCCGACGAGGTCCTGCCCGATGGTGTCGTGCTTGTCGATCGCCTGGGCGAGCGCGACCTTGGTGCCGACGCCGTCGGTCGAGGTCGCAAGGAGGGGGGCTCGGAAGTCGCGGAGGAAGGAGACGTCGTACAGGCCCGCGAAGCCGCCGACCCCGCCGAGGACCCGGCTGTCGTGCGTCGCCGACACCGCCGACTTCATCAGCTCGACGGCGAGGTCCCCCGCCGCCGTGTCGACTCCTGCGCGGGCGTAGCTGCTCGTCTCATCACTCACGCGACGACCCTACCGACTGCCCTCTCCCGCCGCGGCGCGGATCCGGGTCCGCCGCACCGGCGGCTCCCGCTCCGCGCCCGCGGTCACGCGTCCCAGGCCACGTAGTGCAGCTCGGCGCGGTCGCGGCTGCGGTGGAGGTCGAGGTAGGACCGGGCGATGACCTCGGCCGCCGCGTTCGGGTGCCCGCCGTCGATGAGTGCGGTGATCGCCACATGGGCGGCGTAGACGCCCCGGGGCTCGAGCGCGGAGTGGAGGTTGAGGACCCAGTTCCGCAGGCCCGCGGCGGCGATGTTGATGTTCGCCAGCGCCGCGTGCGGGGAGACGGAGCCGCCGCCGGTGGTGACGAGGATCGTCCCGCTGCCGGCGGCGATCATGTCCGGAACCACCTCGCCGACGGCGCGGAGCGCGCCGCCGAGGTAGAAGTCGATCTGCGGCTGCAGGTTCCCGGGCGTGACGTCCAGGACGCCGACCGGGGTGAGAGCGGAGTCGGCGGGGGAGAACTCGAGGACATCGATCGGACCGAGGTCGGCACGGATCGCCCGCAGCGCGGCGGTCAGGGTCTCGGGCTGCGCGATGTCGGCGGCGAACCCCGTCGCCTCGATGCCCTCCTCGGCGAGGCGGGCGGCCAGGCCGTCCAGCTTCTCCTGGTTCCGCGAGACGAGGGCGACGGTGAAGCCGGCCCGGCCGAAGACGCGGGCGATCTCGAGGCCGAGGCCGGGGCCCGCGCCGATGACGGTGAGAAGGGGCATGGGAGGTCCTGTCGTCGTGCGCCCCGGGGCGCGATGAGCGGGGCTGCTAAGTTGAGGTCAGCCTCAACACTCATTGGAGCATAAGTTGAGTGGCACCTCAAGATCATCGGGAGGATCACGTGGACGAGCAGAAGGCCCTGCGCCGGGACGCGCAGCGGAACGTCGAGAAGCTGCACGCCGCCGCCCTCGAGGTCTTCGGCTCCCGCGGCCTGGCCGCCCCCCTCGAGGACATCGCCCGTCACGCCGGCGTGAGCATCGGCACCCTCTACAACCGCGTCGGCTCCCGTGAGGAGCTCATCGACGCCGTCGTCCCGGCCGTCGCCGGCGAGAAGCTGAAGGGCCTGACCGAGCGCGCTCTCGCCGAGCGGTCCTCCCGCGGACGCCTGGAGCGCTTCGTCTCCGGGATGATCGACCTCCAGCTGGAGGACCCCGCCCTCAACGACGCGATGCTGCGCCGCTTCCCCGACGCGGTCGCCCTCATCGAGGCCTGCGACCGCTCGATCGAACTCGGCCGGGATCTCGTCGAGGCCGCCCACCGCGACGGATCCCTCTCCCCCGACTTCACCCACGACGACCTGATGGCCCTGCTCTGGATGGCGGGCACGACCAGCCGCGAGTCCGCGGCTCCACAGGGCTGGCGCCGTGTCCTGGACCGCAGCCTCGCCGGAGCCTGGACGGCTCCGAGCAGCTGAGCGGCCGCGCGGCTCCCCGACCGACCGCCCGGCCGATCCGCCGGTCGACGCCGCCCTGAGCACCCCCGCGACCACGGATCCGCCCACGGCGAACCATTAGGGGATGAGTCCCCCGCGTGCCAGGATGGACCGTCAAACCCCCCTGCTATCCCCTTGGGAGCCCCTCCGGCATGTGCGGAATCGTTGGGATCGTGTCCTCCGGACCGGTCAACCAGTCCATCTACGACAGCCTCTCCCTCCTGCAGCACCGCGGCCAGGACTCGACCGGCATCGCGACCGCCGACGGCAGCACCCTGCACATCAAGAAGGCCGCGGGACAGGTCCGCGAGGCGTTCCGCACCCGCGACATGCGCTCGCTGCTCGGATCCATGGGCCTCGGCCACGTGCGCTACGCGACGAAGGGCAACGCCGAGCGCGAGGAGGAGGCCCAGCCGTTCTACGTGAACGCGCCGTACGGCATCATCCTCGTCCACAACGGCAACCTCACGAACACGCGCGAGCTCACCGAGGAGCTCTTCCGCATCGACCGCCGCCACCTCAACACCACCTCCGACACGGAGCTGCTGGTCAACGTGCTGGCGAACGAGCTGCAGGCCTCGATGTCGGGCCGCGACCTCGACGCCGACGAGGTGTTCGACGCCGTCGCCCGCGTGCACGAGCGCGTCGAGGGCTCCTACGCCACCATCGCGCTGATCGCCGGCGTCGGGCTGCTGGCGTTCCGCGACCCCTTCGGCATCCGCCCGCTCATCGTCGGCCGCCGCAGCAACACCGGCGCGCCGGACGACTGGGTCGTCGCCTCCGAGTCGCTCGTGCTCGAGGCGCAGGGCTTCGAGATCGTCCGCGACGTCGCCCCCGGCGAGGCGGTCTTCATCACCCCCGACGGCCGGATGGCCAGCCGCCAGTGCGCGAAGGATCCGCGACTCATCCCGTGCTCGTTCGAGTACGTCTACCTCGCCCGCCCCGACTCCGTGATGTCGGGCATCTCGGTCTACGAGGCGCGCCTGCGCCTGGGCGACCGCCTCGCCGACACCATCGCGCAGTACACCCCGGGCGGAGCGATCGACGTCGTCATGCCGATCCCCGACTCCTCCCGCCCCGCCGCGATGCAGGTCGCGCAGAAGCTCGGGATCGAGTACCGCGAGGGCTTCTACAAGAACCGCTACGTCGGCCGGACGTTCATCATGCCCGGGCAGGCGGTCCGCAAGAAGTCGGTGCGGCAGAAGCTCAACGCGATGTCGAGCGAGTTCAAGGGCAAGAACGTCCTGATCGTCGACGACTCGATCGTCCGCGGCACCACCTCCAAGGAGATCGTCGACATGGCCCGCGCGGCCGGCGCGAACACGGTCACCTTCGCGTCCGCAGCGCCCCCCGTGCGCTACCCGCACGTGTACGGGATCAACATGCCCTCGCGCCAGGAGCTCGTCGCCCACAACCGCCGCATCCCCGAGATCTCGGAGGCGATCGGCGCCGACCAGCTGATCTACCAGGAGGTCGCCGACATGAAGGCGGCGATCCTCGAGGGCTCGGACGTCACCGACCTCGAGACCAGCTGCTTCACCGGAGAGTACGTCACGGGCACCGTCACCCCGGAGTACCTCGACTGGGTGGAGCGCACGCAGCTGAGCTGAGCTCTGCACAGCGCCGGGCGCGGCGCAACGGGTGCCGCGGATCCGTGCGCCGCTCCATGATCGGAGGGTGCGCGGCCCCGCGCGCATGCACCCGAGGAGTCCCCCGTGATCTACCGAATCCTTCCGTTCCTGCTCACCTTCGTGGCCAAGAAGATCTCGAAGTCGCAGAAGGCCAAGCGCGCCGCCGCCAAGCGCCCGACGTCCACCCCGAGCAGCAGCCGCCGCTCCTCATCGCGCCGGGGACGCTGACGCCGCGGTCCCGTCCGCGAGCGCGAGCCGCGGGCGGGACCCTCAGCGCAGGGCGGAGTGCAGCGGCCGCAGGGCGGCCCGCCTCCGCCGGCTAGACCCGGTCGGAGCCCGTCTGCGGGTCGTCCTCGTCGGACGTCGTCCGCACGTCGGGCAGAGCCTCCTCGGCCACGGGCTCCTCGGCCGCGTCCTCGCGCTCGACGATCCGCTCGGCGGTGGTCCGGACGATCTTCCGGCCGACGACCCGGTCGAGCAGCACCACGACGAGCCCCGCGAGAGCGCCGAACAGCGTCACGAAGAGCAGCAGGCTGAAGCCGAAGACCTGCCCGCGGGAGAAGCCCTGCGTCTCGGGCAGCGCGAAGGTCAGCACGAAGGCCGCGATCGCTCCGAGCCCGACGCCGAGGGTCAGGATGCGCCAGACGCGCGGGGAGCGGCGGACGTCGACCTCTTCGCGGGTGACCTCGGGGCGGGCGGGATCGCTCATGCCTCCATTCTCCCCCGCGCGGGCGAGGGCACGGCACCGTGATCGCTCAGAGCGCGTGCACGAGCCGGCCCGCCTGCGCGCGCAGCTCGCGGACGACGGTGCGGACCGAGAGCCGCTCCGCCCGGTCCGGCCGCATCAGCGCGACGATGTGCCGCACGGAGTTCACCCCGCGGAGCGGCTTCACCACCACTCCCGCGCCGCCCGCCGTGTAGCGCGGGAGCACCGCGATGCCCAGGCCCGCCGCGACGAACGCCTCCGTCACGCGGGTCGACGCGAAGCGCTGCTCCACCCTCACCGCCTCGCCGGACGCGGTCTCGATGTCCTGCATCACGCGCTCGAACGGGAACCCGTCCGGGACGCCGATCCAGGTCTCGCCGACCAGATCCGCCGCCGAGACCGTCGCCCGGTCCGCGAGGCGGTGCCCGGCCGGCAGGCCGATGTCGAGGGGCTCGACCATCAGCTCCGCCATCGCGAGGCCGCGACCGGCCCAGGCGCTTCTGCCGGTGGGCGAGTGGGCGAGCACGATGTCGAAGTCGGCGGTCAGGTCGGCGAACTCGTCGGTGCCGGGGTCCGCGTCCTCGCACTGCACGACGAGTCCCTCGACGCTGCGGAGCGCGACCAGCGCGTTCGGGAGGAGCATCTGGCCCGCAGTGGGGAAGGTCGCGATGGTGACCTCGCCGATCGGGTTGTTCTTGAACGTCTGCCAGACGGCGTCGGCCCGCTCGAGCGCGATCGCGATCTCGGTGGCGCTCCGGGCGAGCTCGCGTCCCGCCGCCGTGAGCACCACGCCGCGGCCGGAGCGCTCGATCAGCGGCACGCCGGCCTCGCGCTCGAGCACCTTGAGCTGCTGCGAGACCGCGGAGGGCGTGCGGTGCGTCGCCTCCGCCACGGCCGTGATCGAGCGGCGCATCGAGAGCTCGCGGAGCAGTTCCAGCCGTCGCACGTCCATGTAGAGAAACTACACGTCAGGGCAAGAACAGTTCGATTGTCCTACGGAACACGCGGCCGGACACTGGACGTTGTACACAGCATCCCGGCGGATCGATCAGAAGCCGCCGCAACGAAAGGCAGAACACTCATGAGCATCGCAATCCTCGTCGTCCTCAGTGGCCTCGCCGCATGGGGCACGGTGTCGACGGTGCTCGTCGCCAGCCGCGACGGCTACCGTCAGGTCCCCGCGCAGCACTGAGCCCCGCCGCTCCGCGACAGCACCTCATCGCGTTCCGACGCCGTCTCCCGACCGGGAGGCGGCGTTCTCGCGTCTCCGGGGGCTGGTGCCGCTCCTCGGGGAGCGCCTCCCCGCCGCGGCTCCCGGGGGTCGACCATCGGCTCGCCCCGCACACGACGACGGGCCCCCGACCGGAGTCGAGGGCCCGTCGTGCGCGCGGTGCGGCTACTTCGCGGCGGTGCGGCGGCGCAGGCGCGCGACCGTCATGCCCAGACCGAGCAGCAGAGCGGCGATCCCGGCGGCGAACGCGGGGGTCGCGTCCACTCCGGTCTCGGCGAGGTGGTGCGAGCCGGCGACCGGAGCAGTGGTCGGCGTCGGCGCGGGGCCCGTGGTGGGCGGCGTGGTCGGCGCGGGCGTCGGCTCCGTGGTCGGTCCGGGAGTCGGGGTGCCCGCTCCGGCACCGGCCGCGACGGCGAAGCCGACGCTGATCTCGGTGCCGGTGGTGTCGAGCGCGAACGTCGCGGTGTGCGCGCCGCCCGCCAGACTCTCGTCGATCGGGACCGAGAACGAGGCGCGACCGGTCGAGTCGTCGGTAACGGCCCGGGTCGGATCGATCGTCGCGGTGCCGACGACGGTGCCGTCGACGCTCGCGGTCACGGTGGTGTCGGCCGCGGCTCCGGTGCTGAACAGGAGCGAGGAGAGGTCGACGGTCATGGTGTCGCCGACCGCGTACTCGCCCGAGTCCGGGACGTTGTCGGTCAGGCCGATCGTGCGCTGCACGGGGTCGGGGCTGACGGTGCCGAGGTCCTGGATGTAGCCGACGAAGGCGTCCAGGTCGATGCGGCCGGAGTCGGCCGTGCCGGTGCCCTCGGTGAAGGTGCTGAAGCCGTCGCCGCCGCTCGCGAGGAAGCTGCTGGTCACGACGGTGAAGGTCGCGGCCGGGTCGATCGGCTCGTTCTGGAAGAACACCTGCGAGATGCGCGAGCCCTCGGGCGCCGTCGCGTCGAAGACGTAGGTGAGGTCCTTCGAGGTGGAGAGGTTCAGCTGCGGGTGGCTGGAGCTGCCCACCCACTGCTCCTCGAGCAGGTCGGAGATCTGCTCGCCGGTCAGCTGCAGGGTCACCAGGGTGTTCGCGAAGGGCTGGGCGTCGGAGGCCTCGGCGTAGGTGACCACGCCGTCCGCGTCGCCGGGCTGGTCCGGAGTCGCGGTGTAGGACAGGTCGTCGCGCAGGCCGCCCGCGTTCGAGAAGGCGATCTGCGTGCCGAGCTCACGGGTGGCCCACAGCTGGGCGTCCGAGACGAGGTTGCCGAGGGTCGACTCCGAGCCGCGGTTGGTCGTGGTGCCGTCCGGGCGGTAGGCGCGCGAGATGTCCTCGGTGATGGTGCCGACCTTCACGCTGCCCTCGCGGACGGCGACGGCCTGGGCGTCGGCGACGATGGTCTCGACCTCGGGGTCGGGCTCGAAGGCGCCGACGACGATCGTCTTGGCCGGGTCGTCGGAGGTCGGGTCGTCGACGACCTTCGTCAGCGGCACGACCTCGCTGGTGAGCGAGGTGAGCTGCTTGGTCGCCGGGTCGACGGTCAGGGACATGCGGCCGATGTTCTCGGCGTAGCTGCCGGTCTGCGACACGACGGTCGGGAAGGCCCGGCCCGCGTCGATGCCCGCGTCGTACTCCTGGTGGCTGTGGCCCGAGACGATCGCGTCGACGTTCGGGGCGACCGCGTTGACGATCGCGCCGAACTTGGGGTCCGCCTCCGGAGTGTTCAGCTCGGCCGCGTCGGCGTCGGCTCCCTCGTGCAGGAGCAGGACGACCACGTCGGCCTCGTCGTTGGCGGCGTCGCCGTCCTGGAGCTGCGCGGCGACCTCGTTGACGTTCTCGGCGATCGGCTCGACGGAGAGCGTCGAGATCGTGGCGGGGCTGACGAGCTTGCCGAGGTCCTCGGTGATCGCGCCGATGAAGGCGACGGAGACGCCGTCCTGCTCGGTGATCACGTACGGGGAGTAGGCGCGCTCGCCGGTCACGGTGTCGTAGAGGTTCGCGTTCACGTAGGGGAACGCCGAGGCGTCCACGACGCGGCCGTCGACGTCGGCGCGGCCCTGGTCGAACTCGTGGTTGCCCAGCGTGCTGACGTCGAGGCCCATCGCGTTGAGCGAGTCGAGCGTGGGGATGTCGCCCTGCACCTTCGACACGAAGGTCGAGGCGCCGATGTTGTCGCCGGCCGAGACGAACAGCGTGTTCGGGTTGGCGGCGCGGTAGGAGTCGACGGCACCGGCGAGCACGGCGGCTCCGGCGACGGCGCGGTCGGCGGCGAGCCGCCCGTGGAAGTCGTTGATCGAGAGGATGTCGATGGCGACATCGCCCTCGGCCGCCGCGGCGGGCGTGGCGCCGAGGAGGGCCGCTCCGGCGACGGCGCCGACGGCGGTCGCGGAGAGGAGTCGGGTGAGGCCGCGTCGGCCCGGGGAAGTACTGCGCATCGTGAAGGGGACTCCAAGCATCGAGCGGTGGATCCGGAGAGGATTCGTGCCGCGTGAGGGGGTTATTCCCAGACAACCCGACGGCGGACCGCAGGTCAAACGTTCGGACGACGGCTCGCCGCCGCGTTTACGAGAAGTTAATTCGCCGACGCTCAGCCGACGCGCAGGATGGGGAGGAACGGCGTGAGGTCCGCGCGCACTCCGGAGGCGTGGATCCGCCCGCTCGCGAGGCCCTCGCTCCACGGCAGGGAGCCGGTCGCGAGCGGCAGCCAGGTCGCCGCGTCCATCTCGATCACGTTCGGCGGCGTCCCGCGGGTGTGGCCCGGGCCCTCGACGCACTGGGCCGCGCCGAACGGCGGAACGCGCACCTCGACGCTGCGCCCGGGGACGTTCGTCTCGATGATCTGCAGGAGGAACCGCACCGCCGTCGCCGTCGTGTTCCGGTCCGCTCCTCCGGCGAGCGCCGCCCGCACCGCGGACTGCCCGCTCGCCTCGTCGATCCTGCCCTTGGCCATCCACCCATCCTGCCGCCGCCGCTCGCTCCCGGAGGCCTCCCGCGGGGCTCCGCCCGGCGTGTCGGCGTCCGCAGCGCCGCCCTGCGGAGGAGGACGTCACAGGGACCAGCCCCGGCGCGGGGCGCCCTATCCTGTCAGGGTGAAGATCCTCGTCCTCGGTTCGGGTGCCCGTGAGCACGCCATCATCACGGCTCTCCTCGCGGAGGAGGAGCACCACGAGATCATCGCGGCGCCCGGCAACGCCGGCATCGCGCGCGACGTCGAGGTCATCCACTTCGACACGAACAGCCCCCGGCTGGTCAGCGACTTCGCGGTGGAGCAGGGCATCGAGCTCGTCGTCATCGGCCCCGAGGCGCCCCTGGTCGCCGGAGTCGCCGACGCGCTCCGCAAGCGCCGCATCCCCACCTTCGGCCCCGACCGGGCCGCCGCCGCACTCGAGGGCTCGAAGACCTTCGCGAAGCGCGTGATGGACATGGCCCGCGTGCCCACCGGCCGCGCGACCCGCGTCTCCACCCTGGTCGACGCCACCCGCGCCATCGACGAGTACGGACTCCCCTCGGTCGTCAAGGCCGACGGCCTCGCCGCGGGCAAGGGAGTCCTGGTGACGGAGTCGCGCAGCGCGGCTATCGCGCACGCCGAGTTCTGGCTGCAGTCCGGCGACGTCCTCATCGAGGAGTTCCTCGCCGGCCAGGAGGTCTCCCTCTTCCTCCTCTCCGACGGCCACGACGTCGTCCCCCTCTCCCCCGCGCAGGACTTCAAGCGCCTGGGCGACGGCGACGAGGGGCCGAACACCGGCGGCATGGGCGCCTACTCCCCGCTCCCCTGGCTCGCCGACCGCTGGGAGAGCGAGCGCGCCTTCGTCGACGAGGTGATCGACACGGTCGCCATCCCGACCATCCGCCAGCTCGAGCGCGAGCGCACCCCCTTCGTCGGACTGCTCTACTGCGGCCTCATCGTGACCGACGCGGGCCTGCGCGTGATCGAGTTCAACGCCCGCTTCGGAGACCCCGAGACCCAGGTCGTCCTCCCCCGCCTCGCCTCCCCGCTGTCCGCGCTGCTGCACGCGGCGGCCACCGGCGCGCTCGCCTCCGTCCCGTGGCCCGCGTTCAAGGACGAGGTCGCCGTCACCGTCGTCCTCGCGAGCGAGGGCTACCCCGAGAACGCCGTCACCGGACGGACCATCACCGGACTCGACGCGGCGGCGGACGTCCCCGGCGTCACCATCGCCCACGCGGCGACCCAGCTGGTCGACGGGAGCTTCGTCGCCACCGGCGGCCGCGTGCTCAACGTCGTCGCACGCGGCGCCGACTTCGCCGAGGCGCGGGAGCGGGCGTACCGCGCGCTCGACCTGATCCACCTCGACGGCGGGCTGTATCGGAGCGACATCGCGGCGAAGGTCGCGAAGTAGCGCGACCTTCGCCGTGATGTCGGCCACGCCGCTCCCCGCGCGGCGTGGCGCAGTCGGCTCAGAGGGCGGCCGGGTCTCGGAGAGCGGGGAGCGATCGGCGCATCCGAAACGCTCGGCACGCGTCTCGGTCGACGCCTCGAGGGTGGCCGGGGTGGGGTGGATCCGCACTCGGACTCGGACCTCCGCGACACGGGCTCGCGGCGGAGGTCGGTCGCCTCGCGGGGGGCGGGTCAGGCCAGGGTGCGGAGGGCCTCGGCGAGGTGGGGGTGCGCGAAGGTGAAGCCGGCGTCCTCGAGGCGGGCGGGCACGACCCAGCGGGACTTGAGCAGGAGCTCGGACTCGGTGCGGAGCAGGAGCGTCGCGGGCTCGAGGACGAAGCGCGGAGCCGGCACGCCGATCCGGCGGCCGACGGCGGCGCGGAGCAGCCGGGAGAGCTCGGTGTTGTCGCTCGGATTCGGCGACGCGAGGTTCACCGGCCCGTCGAGGGTCGACTCCTCGAGGAAGCGGATCGACCGGTGGACGTCCTCCACGTGGATCCAGCTGAAGTGCTGACGGCCGCGGGTGCGCCGGTGCTCGTGGTGCACGCCGGCCTCCCGGCGGGCGCGCGTCGAGGGCCACGGCCCGTCGAACTGCGGACCGCCGAGGCCGAGCCGCGCCAGCCGCAGCAGGATCGCCGTCGCCGGACCGTCTCCGAGCACGATGGACATCCGCAGCGCCACGCGCCGCACGCCCGGCGTCTCCCCGGCGAAGAACTCCGACTCCCACGCCCGCGCCACATCGACCGAGAAGCCCTCGCCGAGCACGCCCTCGTCCTCGGTGTTCGCCCGCTCCTCCTCGTGCCGGTAGATCGTGGCCGTGCTCGCGTTCATCCAGACCGGCGGAGGAGTCGCGGCCGCCGCGACCGCCCGGTGCAGCTCCGCGGTGGTCGCCACGCGCGAGCGGAGGATCTCGGCGCGGTTCGCCGCGGTGTACCGGCAGTCGACGCTCTTGCCGGCCAGGTTCACCAGGAGGCGCGCACCGTCGAGGACCCGGGTGATGCCGGCGGTGTCGCCCCAGCGCGCGTCCGGCCCGGAGCGGCCGATCCTCCGCACCGTCCAGCCGTCGGCCGTGAAGCGGCGGGTGAGGTCCGTCCCGAGGAATCCGCTCGCACCGGCGAGGACGACGACGGGGTCAGCGGTGCTGCTCATCGCCCCATCGTGCCGCACGGCGCCGGAGTCACGGGGAGGACTCGTCGCAGGCGCGCTGCCGGGACGCGGAGTGGGTGGAGGCGGGCCTCGATCAGCCGCCGAGCGACCCCGCACCGCGGAGGAGACGCGCCGCGGCGAGCGCCCCGGCCAGCCGCTCGGCGAACCCCGGCGGCACCTCGGCGGGCAGCGCGTCGACGGGCCACCAGGCCACGTCGTCGCTCTCGTCGCTGACGCTCACCGGAGCGTCCGGATCGGCGATCGCACCGTAGCCCACGTCCCAGTGGCGGGAGCAGCGGCCGAAGCCGTCGCCGAGCGCGTGCCGGTCGAGGTCGAGGGGCAGGACGCCGAGCGGCTGCAGCCGTGCCGCTCCGCTCTCCTCCCGCGCCTCGCGGAGGGCCGCGTCGGCCGTGGAGTCGTCGCCGGGCTCGACATGACCGCCGAGCTGCACCCAGAACCGGCCCTTGCGGTGGAAGCAGAGCAGCACCTGCGCCAGATCCGGCGAGAGCACGAAGCAGCTCGCCGTGACGTGCTCGGGGCCGCCGTCGCGCTCGAGCGCCGACTCGCCGCGCTGCTCGAGGAACGCCAGGTACTCGTCCCGCAGGTCCGCGAGCGCGCCCGCGTCCCACTCCCGCAGCTCGCCCGCCAGCCGCGTCCCTCGCTCCCCCGTCACGCGAAGGACCCTACCTCCCCTCCGCGAGCTGCCCCTCCGGTGCGCTGCACGGCGTGCGTGGCGTACCGGAGCGGCGTCTCGCGGAGGGAGGAGGGACGGGAGCGTCAGACGGAGAGGCCGGAGAGGCCCTCGCGGTCGACGCGGCGGTGGAAGCGCATGCCGGCGAGACCGCCGAGCACGGCGCCGACCAGCGCGACGACCAGGGCGGCGAGCGCCGTCACGACCGCCGCGGCCGTGGCGTCGCCGGCGTCCAGGGGGATCGTCGGGAAGCCGCTCACCGCGGAGAGCGCCTGGCTGCCGCCGGTGATCGCCGAGACGATGCCCACGACGATCGCGACGACGACCGCCCAGGCCCACACTCCGACGCCCTGCTTCGCTCCGCTGAAGCGGGCCATGCGGCCTGCCACGTAGCCGCCGCAGTAGTAGGCGACGAGGAGGATGACCAGCAGTGCGATCGCGCCCGCCCAGCCGAACGCGGCGGGGTCGGCCGCGAGGTCGCCGGTGACGTCCTGGGTGCCGATGACGGCGGCCCCGATCGCGGTGACGAGGGCGGTCAGGAGGACGGCGAGTCCGGTGGCGGCGAGCCAGCCGAAGAAGGCGCAGCCGATCTTGAAGCCGCCGAAGCGGTCGCGCTCGCGCTGGTGGATGTCCTTGCGCGCGGCCGCACGGGCCTGCTTCGCCTCGGCGGAGTCGGGGTCGACGGGCGCGCGGTGCTCGGGAGCCGAATGCGCGGAGTCGGAGCGGTCCGTCGAAGCGGAGCGGTCCGTCGAGGCGGAACGGTCCGAGGAGGCGGAACGGTCCGGAGTCGCGGAGCGGTCCGTCGCCGCAGCCGCTCCCGTGTCCCCCGCGGAGTCGATGCGCGCCGTGCCGCCCGCCGCCGAGCCCTCTGCCCGTCGCGGCAGTCCGCCGTCAGCCGGATCCCTGTCTGTCGTGCTCATGTCGAACCTCCTGGCCGAGCGCCCCGAAGAAGGGCGACACGCTCAGTCAAGACCCAGGGAGCCCTCGGTGTCGCGGGCTTGACGACACGACGGAGCGGTCCGGGCGTCAACCCCCTGCGCCCCCTCCCTCCCACCCGCTTGCATGGAGGGACCGACCGACGACACGAGAGGGAGAGTCATGACTCCGGAATCCCCCGAGCAGACACCGCCCGGCACCGAGGCCGAGCTGACGCCGAAGGCCGACCACGGCGAGACCACCTACCGCGGCACCGGCCGCCTCAGCGGCAAGGTCGCCCTCATCACGGGCGGCGACAGCGGCATCGGCAAGGCCGTCGCGATCGCGTTCGCGCGCGAGGGCGCCGACGTCGCGATCTCGTACCTCGACGAGCACGACGACGCCGAGGACACCGCCAAGTGGGTCCGGGAGGCCGGCCGCGAGGCGCTGCTCCTCCCCGGCGACCTGCAGGACCCGGCGCACTGCCGCGCCGTCGTCACCGAGACCGTCGAGCGCTTCGGCCACCTCGAGGTGCTCGTCAGCAACGCCGCCTTCCAGATGAGCCGCGAGAGCGTCACCGACATCCCGGACGAGGAGTGGGACCGCACGATCGCGACGAACATCAGCGCCTACTTCCACCTCGTGAAGTCGGCGCTGCCCCACCTGAAGGAGGGCGCATCGATCATCGCGACGAGCTCGGTGCAGTCCGACCAGCCGTCGTACCAGCTGCTCCCCTACGCCGCCACGAAGTCGGCGATCCTCAGCCTCACCGCCTCGTTCGCGCAGGCGCTCGGCGAGAAGGGCATCCGCGCCAACTCGGTCGCGCCCGGCCCGATCTGGACGCCGCTCATCCCCTCGACCATGCCGGAGGAGGCCGTCGCCGAGTTCGGCGAGCAGGTCCCGCTGGGCCGCCCCGGGCAGCCGGCCGAGGTGGCCCCCGCCTACGTCCTCCTCGCCTCCGACGAGGCGAGCTACATCAGCGGGTCGACGATCGCCGTCACCGGCGGGAAGCCGATCCTCTGATCACGCTCCAGGGCACCGCTCACCCGCAGGATTCCGCGATAGGTTCCTGCGGGTGAGTGTGCACATCCGCAGCATCGAGACGGCGGTGCCGACCACGGTCCTGCGCCAGTCCGAGGTGCGCGACCTCTTCGCGTCCCAGCCCGCGATGACCCGGCTCGGGTCCCGCCTGATCGGCGCGGCCTTCGACGCGTCCGGGATCGACACCCGCAGCACGGTGGTCGACGAGCTCGACCGGGTCGAGCGGGAGGGTGCGAGCGTCTTCTACGACGCGGGGAGCGGCCTGGTGCTCGACCCGGGGACGGCCGCGCGCAACGCCGTCTACACCGAGCGCGCTCCCGAGCTCTTCACGGAGGCGGCCCGCCGCGCCCTCGCGTCCGCGTCGATGACCGCCGAGGACGTCACCCACGTGGTGACCGTCTCCTGCACCGGCTTCTACGCCCCGGGGCCCGACTACCAGCTGGTCCGCCGCCTCGGCCTCGCGCCCTCGACGCAGCGCTTCCACCTCGGCTTCATGGGCTGCTACGGCGCCTTCCCCGGCCTGCGCGCCGCCCGCCAGTTCTGCGAGGCCGACCCGGAGGCGGTCGTCCTCGTCGTCGCGGTCGAGCTGTGCACCATCCACCTCACGAGCTCCAACGACCCGGAGCAGATCGTCGCGACCTCCGTCTTCGCCGACGGCGGTGCGGCGGCCGTCGTCACCGCCCGCGAGGCCGCGCCCGGCACCCCGGTGCTCGAGCTCGACGCGCTCGCCACGACGCTCACCGACGAGGGCGAGACCGAGATGGCGTGGACGATCGGCGACCACGGCTTCTCGATGCGGCTGAGCACCTACGTGCCCTCGATCATCGGAGCGAACATCGAGGCGGCCGTCGCCCCGCTGCTGGCCGGCGCCGAGGTCGAGCAGAGCGACGTGCAGCGCTGGGCGATCCATCCCGGCGGCCGCAGCATCCTCGACAAGGTGCAGGCCTCGCTCGCCCTCAGCGACGAGCAGCTGGCCCCGTCGCGCGAGGTGCTGCGGACCAACGGCAACATGTCGAGCGCGACCGTCCTCTTCATCCTGCGGCGCCTGCTGCACGGCGAGGCGGCCGACGGCGAGCGGATCGGCGCGATGGCGTTCGGCCCCGGCCTCACCGTCGAGCTCGCGCTGCTCACCAAGCGGGGCGGGGAGTGACTCCGCGAGCCCCTCTCGCGCCGGACCTGCGCCACCGCGAGGTCTCCGAGCAGGAGCTGATGGACGACCCGGACTGCGACCGCACCCTGCTCGACGCCACCTACGCCCGCTTCGGCACCGTGAACCGGCTGGTCTCGGGGTGGCGCGGCCTCTACCGCTCGCGCCTGCGTCCGCTGCTGCGGCCCGACGAGCCGTTCCGCCTGCTCGACATCGGCTCCGGAGGCGGCGACGTCGCCCGCTCCCTCGCCGGCTGGGCCCGCGAGGACGGCCTCCGCCTGGCGATCACCGCCGTCGATCCGGACGAGCGCGCCTCCGCGTTCGCCACGTCGACGCCCGCGCCGCCCGGAGTCGAGTTCCGCCGCGCGAGCAGCGCCGACCTGGTCGCCGAGGGCGAGCACTTCGACCTGGTGACCTCCAACCACGTGCTGCACCACCTGTCTCCGGAGTCGCTCGCCGACCTGCTCGCCGACAGCGAGCGCCTGGCCCCGCGCGCACTGCACAACGACATCGAGCGCTCGCGGCTGGCCTACACGGCCTACCTGCTGGCCACGCGACCGATCGCGGCCGGCTCGTTCCTCCACTACGACGGGTCGCTGTCGGTGCGGCGCAGCTTCACCGCCGCCGAGCTGCGGGCTGTGGCGCCCGAGGGGTGGCGGGTCGAGCGCGCGGCGCCCTACCGGCTGCTGCTCGCGCGGGGCGAGGTGTGAGGACGCGGCGGAGGGTGAGCGCTTCCGGTCCGCTCTGGCTGCGCGCCGCCGCTGTCAGCTACTCCGCCAACTGCGCCCTCGGCACCGCCGTCGCCACCGGCGCTCTCCGCACGGGCCGCTGGCACTGGATCCATCACGCGCTCTACATCTGCACGTCGACGCTCACCGCTCTGGCCTGGGCGACGCTGCGACGGTCGGACACCCGCGCCGCGTCCGCGCTGGCTCCCGCCGCCGTCCCGCTGGCGGTGATCCCCTTCGCGGGGACGCACGGACGTCGGCACCCGGCGATCGCGCTGGCGGCGGCTCCGTTCGTGCTCGCCGCTCTCGGGCGGACGCGGCGGCCGGCGCGGCGCCGAGGAGTGCTCCAGCGTCTCAGGGCCGGGTCAGCCCTGCGCTGACGCGCCCCGGCTTCTAGCGCGGGGGCTCGACGTCGCGGTCGGGGTCGGAGCGGTACGAGCGCAGCGCCTGCCAGCCGGCGATCGCGAGGATCAGCGCGCCGCAGAGCATCGTCAGCAGGTTCGGCACCGAGAAGCCGCTGCCCACGACCGAGTTGATGCCCGCGCCGAGCACGAACACACCTCCGAGAAGGTAGAAGATGACCCTCGTCTTCACCGTTCCACCGCTTCCCTCGAGCCTGCACAGGACCCTCGATGCTACCGCGCGCGCCCCGGGCCGCCGCCGCTCCCCCCTCTGCGCGATCGATCGGGGCAGGATCGAGGCATGGAGTTCCTCGATGTCGTCCGGCGCCGGAAGACCACCAACGGCGCGTTCCTGCCCGACCCCGTCTCCGAGGAGCACCAGCGGCTCCTGATGGAGGTGGCCGGCCGGGCGCCCTCGCAGCTCAACAGCCAGCCGTGGCGGTTCGTGCTCGTCGAGGAGCGCGAGACGATCGACCGGATCGCCGCCATCAGCGGCGAGAGCATGACCACCGCGATGTCGAACGGCACGTTCTTCGAGCGCTACAAGCCCTACTTCCGCTTCAGCAGCGAGGAGATGGAGCAGCGGCGCGACGGGATGCTGTTCGACAAGCTGCCGGCTCCGCTCCGCCCCTTCACGAAGCAGGTCTTCACGAAGCGCGGGCAGTTCCTGATGAACTCCCTCCGCGTCCCGCAGACGCTCGGCGAGGAGAACCGCCGGCTCGTCGCGGGATCGCCGCTGCTGCTCGGGGTGATGCTCGACCGCTCCGAGTACCGGCCGGGCGAGCTCTCCTCCTTCTACTCGGTGTTCAGCATGGGCGCCGCGGTGGAGAACGTCTGGCTGGCCACGGTCGAGCTGGGGATGGGGATCCAGTTCGTGTCGTTCCCGATGGAGGTGCCGGGAGCGTGGGCGCGGATCGAGTCGCTGCTCGCCGTGCCCGACGAGCTGGAGCTGATGGCGGTGTACCGGCTCGGCTACCTGCCTCCGGAGCAGCGGCGGCCGGCGATCGACTGGTCCTCGCACCAGCGGAAGCTTCCGTCGCAGTACGTCTTCCGCGGCACCTGCGCGACTCCGCAGGAGGGGTGGGACGCGCCGGCCGGGCCGTGACGGGATCCTGAGCGGCGCGGCCGGCAGCCGGAGGTGCCCGCGCTCGCTCCCGGGCCGGCCCCGGCCGACGGGAGATCCGCGACGGAGCATCGACTCTCGCTACATGCGTCGGCTAACGTGGCGCCCAGCACGCCCGGCAGTGCTACGTCCCGTCCGCGGGACTGTCAATGGGGGTCCGGCGTGTCTCCCGCCCGATTCCCCGCACCGGGGTCCGAGCGGATACCGTCCCCCGAGGAGCCGTCCGCCAGGGCCGGCCCGATGAACGAAGGGGGCCCGTGGCCACGCTCATCTACGGACCGCAGAACCTCGAGATCGAATTCGAGGAGCGCGTCCTCGCGCACCTGAAGGTCGCCGTCCTCTCGAAGCTGCGCCGCAACGAAGCCTTCTCGCTCTCGTGGATGGAGGACGCCTCCACCGGACACGGCCGGAGCTCCGTCTGGCTGCACCCGTCGGTGCCGCTGCACTTCCGCTTCACCGAGGCGCACCAGCCCAAGCTCAACCGCGCGTGGATCGAGCAGATGCTCAGCGTCGCCAGCATGCACGGCGAGCTCTCGGTCCTGCCGGAGCCCGAGGAGCAGCGCCAGGGCTCCTGAGCTCCGCCGCTCCTGGGCCCCGCTGCCCCCTGATCGCACGGCCGTCAACCCCGTCCCCTCTGCGGGGGACGCGAAGCACCGTCGAGAAGACGTCCCCGGAACCATCGGCGGACGTCGACGGACGGAGACGACCATGACGGACACCGCGCGAGCGACCGGCCTGCCCACCCTCACCCCGGTGCGGACGCTCCGCAAGGAGCAGCCGATCGAGCCGCGCCGCGTGCCGGACTCCGTCTCCGTCGGCTCCCAGCCGGTCATCGGCTGCCGGATCGACGTGAGCGGCCGCTCCTTCGTCGTCGAGCTCGACATGGCCGGCATCTTCCTGCGCCAGGTGCGCCGGAGCCTGCGCGAGGGCGAGGGCGGCCTCGTGCTGCTGCGCCACGTCGACGGGATCGAGATGATCCCGTTCTCGCGCGCGACGCCGTTCGACGTCTCGGACATCGTCTGCCCCGAGGGCGTCGAGCCCGCGGACGCCCGCTCGGCCCTGGGGCTCCGCGACCGCTGATCCGCGACGGGCGGGGTGCTCCGCCCCGCGCCCGCCGCTGAGCGGGATCAGGCGGGGAGCGACGCCTCGATCAGGTCGACGATCCGAGGGTCGTCGGGCTCGACCGTCGGGCGGAACCGGTGGACCGTGCCGTCGGCCGTGATCAGGAACTTCTCGAAGTTCCACTTCACCCGGCCGGCCTTGCCGTTCTCGTCCTCCGCCTTGGTGAGCTCCGCGTAGAGCGGGTGCGCCGAGCGGCCGTTGACGCGGACCTTCTCGAACATCGGGAAGGTGACCCCCCAGGTCGTCGAGCAGTACGCCTTGATCTTGTCCTCATCGCTCAGCTCCTGGAGGAACTGGTTGCTCGGGAAGCCGAGGACCGTGAATCCGCGCTCCCCGTAGCTCTTCTGCAGGGCCTCGAGCTTCTCGTACTGCGGGGCGAGGCCGCAGCGGGAGGCGACGTTGACGATCAGCCGCACGGGCGGGTAGTCGGCGAGGGTCGACGTGGTGCCGTCGATCGTGGTGAGGGGGATGTCGGCGATCGTGTCGGGCACGGAGGGCTCCTTCGGACGTGGTGCGTCGACGCTACTCCCCGCCGCCGAGGGAACCCCGAGTCGTGGAGGCGGCTCGCTGCGGGTTCCCGCGACGGTCCGGGGTTCCCTCGGCGCGCGCCTGCCTCCACCATGGGGGGATGGCCGCCTCGCAGCAGATCGTCTCGGTCGGCGGGCGGAGGCTGCGGCTGACGAACCTCGACAAGGTCGTCTACCCGGAGACGGGCTTCACCAAGGCCGACGTGCTCTCCTACTACGCCTCCGTCGCCTCCGCGATGCTGCCCCATCTCGCGCGCCGCCCGGTCACCCGGAAGCGCTGGGTCGACGGAGTGGGCACCGCCGAGCATCCGGGCGAGGTCTTCTTCGAGAAGAACCTCCCCTCCTCCGCCCCCTACTGGCTGAGCCGGACCCGGCTCGCGCACTCGTCGCGCGACGTCGAGTACCCGCTGGTCGACGACGTCGCCGGGCTCACCTGGCTGGCGCAGCAGGCGGCGCTCGAGCTGCACATCCCCCAGTGGCGAGTGGGCTCCGACGGCGAGCGCCGTCCGCCCGACCGTCTCGTGCTCGACCTCGACCCGGGCGAGGGGGCGGGCCTCGCAGAGTGCGCCGAGGTCGCGTTCCTCGCCCGCGACCTGCTGGAGGGGATGGGGCTGGCTCCGCTGCCGGTGACCAGTGGGAGCAAGGGGATCCACCTCTACTGCCCGCTGGACGCCTCCGCCTCCAGCGACCAGATCTCGGCGGTCGCGCACGAGCTGGCGCGCGCGCTCGAGTCGGACCACCGCGACCTCGTCGTCTCGGACATGAAGAAGACCCTGCGCGAGGGCAAGGTCCTCGTCGACTGGAGCCAGAACAGCGCGGCGAAGACGACCATCGCCCCCTACTCCCTCCGGGGGCGCCTCCGGCCGGCCGCCGCCGCGCCCCGCACGTGGGAGGAGCTGGGTGCCGAGGACCTGCGCCACCTGTCGCCCGACGAGGTGGTGGAGCGGCTGCGGAGCGACGGCGACCTCCTCCGCCCGCTGCTCGCCGCGCGGGGTGCCGGGCTCGAGCCGACCCCGGAGCGGATGGCGGGCTTCGCCGCGACGGACGCCTCCTCCGACCGCCTGGCGACCTACCGCAGCATGCGCGACGCGTCGAGGACGCCGGAGCCGGTGCCCGAGGCGGGGTCGACGGGCACCTCCTCGGGCGACTCCTTCGTCATCCAGGAGCACCACGCGCGGCGCCTGCACTACGACTTCCGGCTCGAGCACGACGGCGTCCTGGTCAGCTGGGCGGTGCCGAAGGGCCCGCCGCTGGAGGGCGACCCCAACCGGCTCGCGGTGCAGACCGAGGACCACCCCCTCGAGTACGCGACCTTCGAGGGCACGATCCCGGCCGGCGAGTACGGCGGCGGCGAGGTGCGCATCTGGGACGAGGGCACCTACGCGCTCGAGAAGTGGCGCGAGGGGAAGGAGGTGATCGCGGTGCTGACCGGCCGCCCCGACGGCGGGCTCGGTGGCGAGCCCCGTCGCTACGCCCTGCTGCACACGGGCTCGAGGGAGGGCGCCGAGAAGAACTGGCTCCTGCACCTGATGGCGCCGGGTCCCGCTCACGGGCACGGGACGCAGCGACGGGGCCGGGCGGCCGCGTCCGCCGCGTCGCCCGCTCCCCGCCCCGCACCCTCCGCAGACCGCCCGGCCGAGGACTCCGCTCCGCGCCGCCACCGCCCCATGCTCGCCACGGCCGGACGCCGGGGCGACGTGGACCCCGGGGCCGCGATCGAGATGAAGTGGGACGGCTACCGCGCTCTCGTGCGGGTGCAGGGCGGCACCGCGACCCTCACGAGCCGCAACGGCAACGACCTGACCGCGGCGTTCCCCGACCTGCTCGCCCCGCTCGCCGAGGCCGCCGCCGACGCCGTGCTCGACGGCGAGATCGTCGCCCTCGACGCTCGCGGGCGCCCCGACTTCGGCGCCCTGCAGACCCGCGGCGGGCTGACGAAGCCGCGCGAGATCGAGGCGGCCGCCCGGTCCACTCCGGTGCACCTGATGGTCTTCGACCTGCTCGAGCGCGCAGGAGAGGACCTGACCGGGAGCGATTACGACACCCGTCGCTCGGCACTTGTCGACCTCGTCGCCGAGAACGAGCGCGTGCACGTCCCGTCCGTGTTCGACGGCGACCTGGAGGAGGCGATGGCCACCAGCCGCACCCTCGGCCTCGAGGGCGTGGTCGCCAAGCGCCGCGACTCGCGCTACGAGGAGGGCAGCCGCTCGCGCGACTGGATCAAGCTCACCCACCACCGGCTGCAGGAGGTCGTGATCGTGGGCTGGCGCGAGGGCGAGGGCGGCCTGCAGGGGTCGGTCGGGGCGCTGCTGACCGCGATCCCCGGCGAGGACGGGCTCGCGTACTCCGGCCGTGTGGGCACCGGCTTCAGCGACCGCGAGCGCCGCGGACTGGTCGACCGCCTGACCGAGCACGCCACCGAGGAGCCCGCCGTCTCCGTCCCTCCGCTCGAGTCGCGCGGCGTGCACTGGGTGTCGCCCGTCCTGGTCGGCGAGGTCCGCTACCGCGAGCGCACCGCCTCCGGCACCCTCCGCCAGCCGGTCTGGCGCGGCTGGCGCGCCGACAAGGCCGCCGAGGACGTCCGCGTGGAGGAGCCGGGCAGCTGACCCTCCGGTCTTCCGACTGCGAGGCCCGGCATCGCCGCTCGCGCCGCCGATCCGCTGCGGCCCCGGGCACCTCAGTCCAGGCGCACCCCGCGCAGCAGGAGGAGGGTCGCGCCGACCGCGGCACCGGTGCCGATGAGGACGCCGCCCGCTCCAGCCGCCGCCGCGAGGACGCCGAGCAGGCTGGGCAGGGCGATCAGCCCGAGGCGGTTCCCGGCCAGGCGCAGCGCGAGGGCGCGGCCGTGGCGGTCGGCGGGGGTGCGCTCGATCAGCCAGGACATCGTGATGGGCTGGCCGATCCCGAGGCCCAGGCCGAGGGCGGCGACCGCGACGAAGAGGAGCACGGTCGGCGCGGGCAGGGCGACCAGCACCAGGCAGAGCGCCGAGATCAGGATGCCGCCCACCATCACCCGGGTGCGCCCGAGCCGGGCGGTGGCCGCGCCGAGGAGGAGCCGCGAGGCCATCGACGCGAGCGCGCGCACGGTGAGCAGGGCTCCGACGACGCCGGCCGGGAGCCCGCGCTCGGCGCCGAGGGCGGGGAGGTAGACGACGGTCAGGTCGACGGCGGCGACGACGGTCGCGCTGGTCAGCAGGGCGCGCGCGAGGCCCGGCACCCGGAGGAGACCGAGCGTCGAGCCCGGAGCCGCCGCCCCTTCCGCCGCGGGTCCGCGCGGGGACGGGCTGCGGATCCCCGCCGTCGAGACGAGCAGCAGCACCGCGAGGATCCCGCCCACGAGGAACAGCGGCGCCGGGTCGGGCCGCACCGAGCCGCCCGCGAGCACCGGGATGAATGCGGGCCCGATCGCCTGCCCGAGCGACGCGGCGAACGTGTAGTAGCCGAAGCGGCTGTCGAGCCGCGTCCCTCCGGTGCCGCCCGCGACGACGGTCTGCTGCCCGACCACGCAGCCCAGGTGCCCCGCGCCGAGCAGGGCGATGCCGAGGAGCAGCCCCGCGACGCTCCCGCCCGCCAGGAGCAGCACCGCGGCCGCTCCCACCGCGACGAGCGAGCCGACGGCCATCACGGCCCGGGCGCCGACCCGGTCGACCAGCCCGCCCACCGGCAGCGCGATCAGCAGCGGCACCAGCGCGAACGAGGCGCCGAGCGCCCCGAGCGCCCAGGCCGGCACGTCGAGCCGGATCGCCTGGTAGACGGCGGCCGGCCGGAGCAGGAACGCGACGGCCTGGATGAGCACGGCGTGCGCGAGCAGGGACGGAGTCGCCAGGCGGTTCCGCACGCGCGCTCCTTCCCGCGGCGCTCGGCCGAGCACCCGCTCCCCCATCCTCCTCCCGGTGCCGCCGCCGAGTCGCCCGGAAAGGATCGTCCTGCCCCCTCGAGAACGGGCCTTCTCGTGCGACTCAGCCCTGCGGCGGCGGCGAGGGGAGCGCGTGCGCGGGCAGGGTGCCGAGGCGGTGCCGGCCGCGGAGGAGGAACCAGGCCAGGCCGATCCCGACGACCGCGGCGATCACGACGACCGCGCTCCAGCGCAGCTCCTCCCCGTAGACCTCGACGCGCGGCCACGCGAGGTCGACCGTCATCGCCGCGCCCCAGAGCACCGCGACGACGTTCACCGGCAGGCCCGCGCGGCCGAGCGAGAAGCGCCCGGGCGCGGCTGCGGGCCACCGGCCGCGGAGCCGGGCGATCAGCAGCGGCACCGTCACCAGCAGGTAGGCGAGGTAGATCAGGATGACCGCCACGCTCGTCACGGCCGTGAAGATCGCCGGTGTCCCGATGTTCACGACCAGGATCAGCACCGCGAGCACGCCCACGACCAGCGCCGGCGCCACCGGTGTCCCGCGCCGCGGGTCGACGCGGGCGAGCACGCGGCTGCCAGGCAGGGCGTTGTCGCGGGCCATCGCGAAGATCAGTCGGATGGCCGCCGTGTGCACCGCCAGCGCGCACACCGTGATCGCGACGACCACGCAGAGCAGGAGGACCGATCCGAGGGGGCCGCCGAGCACCTGCAGCACGATCCGCTGCAGCCCGCCCGACGCCTGCCCGAGCGCCGGGTCGGCGAGGTCGGGCGCCGAGAGGATCCCCAGCAGCAGGATGAGGCCGCCGAGGACGAAGGAGGCGGTCACCGCCCGCAGGATCGCCGTCGGCGCGGTCCGGCGCGGATCGACCGTCTCCTCGCCGAGCGAACCCGCGGTGTCGAACCCGTACATCACGTACGCCGACGCGATCGCGGCGATGAGGAACGCGCCGGCGTACCCGCCCGGCGTACTCCCGCCGTAGCCGCTGGTGTCGAGCAGCACGGTCGGCGGATGCACCACGTTCACCGCGAGCACCGCCACCAGCAGCACCGCCGCGACGAGCTCGATCAGCACGCCGACGCTGTTGATCCGGGCCATCAGCCGCACGCCGCGCGCGTTGACCGCGGTGGTGAACGCGATCAGCAGTCCTCCCCAGACCACCGCGCTCACCCCCGCGGAGCCGCCGAGCTGGAACCCGCTCCAGATCTGCGGGAGCGTCGCCTGGTACGCCAGCACGACGGCCGCGAGCGTGACCACGGACGCGGTGGCCATCAGCCAGCCCGCCATCCAGCTCACCGTCGGCCCGGCGAGGCGCTTGCTCCAGTTGTAGACGGAGCCGGCGACCGGGTAGCGGGCGGCGAGCTCGGCGAAGCACAGCGCGACCATGAGCTGCCCGGTGAACACGATCGGCCAGGACCACCAGTAGGCGGGACCGCCGAGCGCGAAGCCGAAGGAGAAGAGCTGGAACGTGCCGGTCAGGATCGAGATGTAGCTCACGCCAGCGGCGAAGCTGCCGAAGCGGCCGATCCCGCGGGTGAGGGAGGGGCGGTACCCGAACTCGGCGGTCCCGTCGTCGACGTCCTCGGTGGTGCTCATCGGGCTCCCCCTCGCGGGCGCGCTCGTCGCACCGAGGTCAGGATGCCAGCCGCCGCCCGGCCGCACGACTCCCCCGTCCCGGGCGTCCGCCGGCGGGTGCTCAGCGCTCGCCCCGCTCCCGGTGCACAGGACTCGGGCGGCCCCCGCGGACGGGAGCGGCGTCAGCCGTGCGCCGCGAGCCGGGTGCGCTGGGGCACCAGGAGCTCGAGCAGCTCCTCGACCCCGTCGACCCGCTGCGGCTCGACCGGGTGCCCGGGTCCGCACGGCTTGTAGGCGGGCGGATCCACGTTCAGGACGTGCCCGACGGGCCGCCCCTTCTCCCAGACCGTGAGGAGGAAGGCGCCGTCCCGCTCGTCGGGGGCGCCGATCTCGAAGACCCGGCCGCGCACGATGGCGCACTGCGGCTCCTTGCGCGCGAGGCGCACCCAGAAGGGATGGTCTCCGGTCATGGTGTCCGTCCTCCCCGGCCGACCCGCGGCCGTGCCCGTAGCGGTCGACCGGTGATCGTGTCGTCGGCGACCCGCAGGGCCACGGTACGTCCGCCTCCCCTCAGCCGATCAGGGGGTTCACTGCGGAGCCTCGCAGTGGTAGCGGACGCCGGTCGCATCCGGACGTGCACGACGGGGAACCACTCACTGCTCGTAGGAGTCCTCGTAGTCGGCACCACTGGTCAGCTCGCCGTCGTTGGGTTGCATGGGATGCTCGCCGGTGAGCGCGTCGATCCGCTCGCGCAGCCGTGCCACCTCCGCCGCGTTGTCCGGTTCGGGCAGGTCGCTCGGCGTGGTCTCGACGATGAGGGCGGCCGCGGCGTTCACGAGGAAGGTGGCGTCGACCGTCCCGCCGTCGGCGCCGATCCCCGTGTACTCGACGGTGTCGGCCGCGCCCTTCGAGGCGAGGGCGACGGCGTACTCGACGAGTGCGTCGGCCGCCTCGTCCCCCACCAGGATCGTCTTGTCGGCGAAGAGGATGTGCTTCATGCCGCCCATGCTCGGCAGCGCCGGCTGCGTGGAGGGAGGATGTTGACAGAGGACCGCCGCTGACGGAAGACCTGGACAGATCGAGCAGAGAATGGCAGACCGGGTTGTCGGATCCGTCCGGTCTGCGGAAGGGTGGAGGCAACGGCGGGCGTCTGCCTGCCGGAGATCAGGGGCTGGAGACGCTGATGGGGAAGCTGCACTACGACGGGACCGTCGAGATCGACTTCGAGGACCGCGTGCTCGCGCACCTGCAGATCGTCATCACCGCGAAGCTGCGCCGCAACGAGTCGTTCCTGCTCAGCTGGCGCGACGACCACAGCATGGGCGACGGCCGCAGCGCGATCTGGATCCACCCCTCCCACGCGCTCCGCTACAAGTACTTCGGCGGCCGGATGCCCCGCATCAACCCCACCTGGATCTCCGCGCTCACCGACCTCGCGAACTCCGCGGGCGGGCTGTACGTGATCTCGGAGCCCGCCGAACCGGTGCGTCCTCCGGCGAAGGGCGACCAGCTGTGAAGCGCATCGACCTGATCTACAACGGCACCGCCTACGCGGTCAACAACAGGAGCCTCGAGGAGTTCCGCGCCGAGGTCGAGGCCGCCCTCGCCTCCCCGACCCCGCAGTGGCTGACCGTCAACTACGGCGAGGGACGCGCGAATCCGGCGCTCCTCCTCATCACGCCGTACACCCCGCTGTCGATCATCACGAACGACTTCGGCGAGCTCAACGCAGAGCACGAGTAGCGGCGGACCTCCGGGAGGTCAACCACGTCGCCCGGTCGATCCGCGCCCCGTACCGTCGTGCAGGACCTCGTCGACGTCGTGCGCGGACCCCGCACGGCGACACCCGATCGACACCACCCGCGCCCCGGCGCGCAGAACAACGGCCGCGGACACCCGGCCAGGAGCCGTGATGACAGATCCCGCCTTCGCCGTCCTCGACGACCTCATCGCCGCCCTCGAGCGTCCCGGCTCGATCGACCCCGGCCTGAGCCGCTCCGTCGCCGTGCAGGCCGCCGTCCTCCGGCTCCCGTCGCCCCGCACCGCGCACCGTCCGCGCCCGACGAGCCGCTTCACGGGCCGTCGCCTCGTGCGCCCGGGCAGCGCAGCCAGGCGGGCTCCCGCGCGTCACCGTGTCGTGGTCCCCGCCGGTCCGGGGGAGCGTCGCTCCGAGCGGAGCCGACGGCTTAGATGGGTGCGGTGACCGACTCCGACGCTCTCTGCGACCCGTATCTGCGCGGGTATCCGATCGACGGCGTCGCGATCTCCACGCTCGGCAGCCCCTTCGGCGGCGAGACCGTCGCCGCGAGCGACAGCACCGCGAGCCGGCTGGACGAGATCCAGATCGACCTCGGCGAGGGCCCGTGCTGGGAGGCGATCCGCGCTGCCGGCCCCGTCTCGGTGCCGGACACCGGCGCGGAGGAGCGCTGGCCGCTCTTCACCGAGGCGATCGGCCCCACGGCGGTGCGCGCGGTCTTCGCCTTCCCGCTCTCGATCGCGGGGCTCTCGATCGGCGCGGTCGACCTCTACTCCCGCCGCCCCACGTCGCTCAGCGACTCCCTCCTCGGCCGGATCAGCGCCTCGACCACCGCGACGGCGCTGCTGGTGCTGGCCGCGGTGCTGCGCGACAACGAGGTCGAGGAGAGCACGAATCCGCGCTCGCGACGCGTGGTGCACCAGGCGACCGGCATGATCATCGCGCGCTACGGCAGCACGGCCGAGGAGGCGCAGCTGCTGTTGCGCGCCCACGCCTTCGCCCAGCAGCGCTCCGTCGTCGATGTCGCCTCCGGCATCGTGGCCCGGCACGACGGGTTCCCCGACCGCCCTCTCACCGCCCAGGACGACACATGGTGACGAACTCCCGCGAGCGCAGCGTCATCCAGACGTTCGTCGCCCTCTCCGACACGCTGGTCGACGACTACGACGTCGTCGACTTCACCCAGACCCTCGTGGAGAGCAGCGCGACCCTCTTCGACGCCGTCTCGGCGGGGCTCGTCCTCGCCGACTCCACCGGCTCCCTCGAGGTGCTCGCCTCCACGGACGAGGACACCCGGCTGATCGAGCTGCTCCAGCTCGACAGCGGGTCGGGCCCGTGCATCCAGTGCTTCGAGACCGGGCGGCCGGTGATCGTCGAGGACGCCCGCGCCGTGGGCGAGGAGTGGGCGGAGTTCCGGACGCTGGCGGTCGAGCTCGACGTGCTCTCGGCGCACTGCGTGCCGATGCGCTCGGCGGGGACGACGATCGGCTCCCTCAACCTCTTCCAGGCCCGGCCGGGGCGGCTCGATCCGGACGACATCGCGGTCGTGCAGGCGTTCGCCGACGTCGCGACGATCGGGATCCTGCACCAGCGCGCGGTCCAGCAGAGCACGGTCACCCAGGAGCAGCTGCAGCACGCGCTCGACAGCCGGGTGCTGATCGAGCAGGCGAAGGGGATCCTCGCCTACGCCCACCGCACCACGGTCGAGCAGGCCTTCGAGGTGCTGCGGGTCCGCGCGCGAGCGACGTCGACCCCGATCACGACGCTCGCCCAGGAGATCATCCGCGACTACCGGCGCTGACGCT
This sequence comes from Rathayibacter sp. AY1A3, assembly GCF_002930975.1. NCBI lineage: Bacteria > Bacillati > Actinomycetota > Actinomycetes > Micrococcales > Microbacteriaceae > Rathayibacter > Rathayibacter sp. AY1A3. Next base: position 72,138 of record NZ_PSTO01000013.1, read on the forward strand.
CCGCGCCAGCGGAGCAGGAGCGGGGCGGATCCGCGCCGGCGGCGCCGCGGCTCGGAGCTCAGTACTCGTTCTCGAGCTCCCACGTCGCGCGGGGGTCGACGTCCGAGGCGGGCACCGGACCGCCGGCGCCGTCGAGCGCGTCGAGGCGCTCGAGGATCTCGTCGCTCGACTCCGCCGCTGCGCTGCCGCTGCCCGCGACCACCAGGGGGACGCCGAGCCCGACGGTGAGCGTCACGACGGAGGAGGGGGCCGAGTCGTCGGCGACGCTGACCGTGCTCATCCGATGCTGCTGCGCGAGCGCGAGCGAGTAGCGGACGACGGCGTCGGCGGTCGCGTCGTCGAGGGAGAGGGAGCCACCGGTGTGGAAGAGCGTCGTCATGGTCAATTCCTCGCAGGGCAGGCGGATGGGCATGGTTCCGTCACCGGGGGCCAGGATGCGGTGCGCTCACGCTACGCCCCGGGCGCTCGCGGGTGCAGGTCTTGCGCCGAGGCGCGCCCCTGTCGCATGGTTCGCTCCCGACGCCGGAGCAATTCCCCCATGGCTCTGAGGCGGCTCACATGTTAACGTGAACACACGCGTCGGTCCCCTCGGCTCGACGCATCCCTCCCCTGAAGGAAAGGTCTCGACGATGAGACGACGCTCCCCGGAGCCCCCTGCCGCCGCGCCTCGGCGCCGCGTGCGATCCCTCTTCCTCTCCGCTCTCGCCTGCACGAGCGTCGCCCTCACCGGCGCTCTCGTCCCCGTCCCGGCGCAGGCCGTCGACGTCCCGGCGCCCACCGCGCACTACGACATGTCCCACGCCGGCTCGGCCCTGCTCGACATCTCGGGCAACGGACGCAACGCCACCCTGACCGGCCTCACCGACGCGTCCTTCGCGAACGCCGGCGGCGACCAGGTCGCCCGGTTCAAGAACGACGGCTACGCGAGCCTCCCCCAGGGCCTGGTCACCGGAGCCGACAACGCCTTCGCCGTCGAGTACACGGTGAAGACGCAGACCACCGCCAACCAGTTCGGCTGGGTCATCGGCGACGGCGTCGGCCCGTGGAACACCACGCAGCTCGGCAACCACGTCTTCGTGAACCCGCGCAACCCCGACGGCTCGCCCAGCGGACAGGTCCTCGCGGGCATCCGCGTCAAGGAGCCCACCAGCAACGGCGAGACCCGCATGCCGTTCGGCGGCACGCTGAACCCCGGGTTCACGACGCTCACGCTCGTCGGCACCGGCACGGGGTCGAGCACCGTGCTGACCCTCTACCGCGACGGCACGCAGATCTCGACGGCGAACACCACGAAGTCGATGGCGAGCATCGTGCCGACCGGGTCCACTCTCGGCTACCTCGGCCGCTCGCTCTACTCCGGCGACGCGCTCGTGACCGCCGACGTCACCGACGTGAAGTTCTGGGACACCTCCCTCACCGCCGAGCAGGTCGCCTCGAGCATGCCGACCGCCGCGGCGAAGGCGTCCGCGACCTCCGCCCTGCTGCGCTCGGACATCCAGCCCGTCCTGCTGGCCGGCAACCCGTCGCTGACCCAGGTCTCCTCGAACCTGACGCTGCCCGCCTCCAGCAGCGGCGTCCCGCTCACCTGGACCTCCTCGAACAGCGCGGTCGTCTCGGCCACCGGCGTCGTCTCGCGCTCGATCGCGCAGAACACCCCGGTCACCCTGACGGCGACCACCGCCCAGGGCGCGACGATCGCCTTCGAGGTAGTCGTGCTCGCCCCGAGCATCAACGACGACCTCGACGCGCTGAAGCTCGCCACGCGCACCACCGAGAACCTCCCCCTCGCGGTGAAGGGCGCCCGGAACGGCACCGACATCACCTGGACCTCCTCGGACCCGGCCCTCGTCACTCCGACGAACACCTCCTACGCGGCTCCGGCGGTCGGCGCGGCCGACCCCTACCGCGGCGGCGGCGTGGTCACCCGACCGGCCTACGGCTCCGGGGACAGGACCGTCACCCTCACCGCGACGGCCACCCTCAACGGCGTCACCGAGACGCGCGCCTTCACGCTGACGGTCGCCGAGCTCGGCCGCACCGCTCCCGACGCGGGCTACGCCTCGGCGTACTTCAAGTCGGACGGCGACGAGAAGATCTACCAGGCCGCGACCTCGGGCAACGACTTCTTCACCTTCTCGCCGGTCAACGGCGGCAAGGCGGTCATCACCTCGACGACCGACACGAAGGGCCTGCGCGACCCGTTCATCCTCCGCTCGCACAACGGCGACAAGTACTACATGGTCGCCACCGACCTCTGCATCTCCTGCGGCACCGGCTGGGGCGACGCCCAGTCCAAGGGCAGCCTGAAGATCGAGGTCTGGGAGTCGACCGACCTGGTGCAGTGGACCCGCACCAACGGCGCCGACACCGGCATCACGGTGAACCAGCCGGCCGCCGGAATGACCTGGGCGCCCGAGGCGTACTGGGACGACGCCCTGCAGTCCTACGTCGTGTTCTTCTCCTCGCGCCTCTACTCCGACGCGACGAAGACCAACAGCGACAAGCTCTACTCCCGCGTCTTCTCCGTGATCACCCGCGACTTCCGCACCTTCACCGCTCCTCCCGCCACCTGGCAGGACACCGGCTACGCGCGGATCGACTCGACGATCACGAAGATCGGCGACTACTACTACCGCTTCACCAAGAACGAGGAGGGCGGCGCCGCCGGCACCCTCGAGGCCGGGAAGGACATCTTCCTCGAGAAGTCGAAGGTCCTGACCGCCGGGACGACCTCCTCGAACTGGAGTGCCGACCCGAACACCACCTGGCAGCTCACCGACACCCGGATGACCTCGCTCGAGACCGGCCAGGCCGGTGAGGGACCCGAGATCATCAAGCTGAACGCGGGCGACCCGAACGACACCACCGGCACGGGCGACGGCTACGCGTTCCTCGTCGACAACTACGGCGACGGCGGCTACAAGGCCTTCCTCACCTCCGGAGCGGCCATCGCCGGCAGCTCGCAGACGAACCGCCTCTCGCAGTCGGCCGACTGGAACGTCTCGCCCAAGAGCCGCGCCGGCCTCCCGGCCAGCCCGCGGCACGGTGCGTTCGTGAGCGTCCCGCAGACGGTCCTCACCGCCATGAAGAACTGGACCGGCGTCACCGCCGTCGACTCCACCACGACCCTCACCGCCGACGGCCGCACGGTCACGGCGACGGTCGCGGCGGCCGACAAGGGCGACGTCGTCGGCTCGGTCACCTTCACCGGCGGCTCGTGGACCTCGACCGTCCCGCTCTCCGGCGGCTCGGCGAGCGTCTCGGTCCCGGCGGACGTGACCGGCGTCACGGCCTCCTACACCGGGTACGCGGACAAGCTGGTGCGCACGTCGGTCTCGGCCGCCGTCCCGCTGGACACCCTCGAGCTCGTCCCCGCGGTCGCCACGCGCTGCGTCGCCGGCAAGATCGTGCTCACCGCGACCGTGAAGAACACCGACACCGCTGCCGCGGACGTCACGATCACCTCGGCCTACGGCTCGAAGTCGTTCACCGCGGTCGCTCCCGGCTCGTCCGCCTCCGCCGCCTTCACCACCCGCCTGGCCTCGATGCCGGCCGGCACGGTGACGGTGACCGGATCGGCGACCGGCCAGCCCGCGTTCACCGCGACGGTCCCCGTGGCCGCCGCGCGCTGCTGACGCACTGACGACGAAGGGCCCCCTCCTGCGCTCGCGCGGAAGGGGGCCCTTCGTCGTTCCCGGGTCAGACGGTGGGAGCGAGCAGGTCCGCGTGGTGGGCGGCCGCCACGTTCGGGTGGGCCCGGAGCCGGTAGCGCAGCGCGTTCTCGCCGTAGGTCTCGAGGATCGGCGCGTTCGTCGGGTCGACCGAGAGGCCGGACTTGAGCTCCTCGGGCAGCGGGAGCGAGGGCATGGTGGCCGAGAGCGCGGGATTGAAGAAGAACGGGATCGAGATCCGGTCCGTTCCGATCAGCGGCGAGATCACGCGGTGCAGCGTGGCCTTGAGGTAGCCGCCCGTGGCGAGCTCCAGCATCTCGCCGATGTTGACGACGAACGCGCCCTCCATCGCGGGTGCCTCGATCCACGAGCCGTCGTGCTCGACCTGCAGGCCGCCCTTGCCGGGCTCGACCAGCAGCAGCGTCAGCACGCCGCCGTCGCGGTGCGCGCCCACGCCCTGCTTGGGCTCCGGGTCGGAGGTGCCCGGGTAGCGGACGACCTTCACCAGCGAGAACGGCCGATCGGCGAACGCCTCGTCGAACACGTCCTCCGGGGCGTCGAGTGCGACGGCCCAGGTGCGCAGCAGCCGGATGGCGACCGCAGCGAGCTCCGCGTGCCAGCGCTCGAAGACCTCGCGGAACTCCGGCAGCGCCTCGGGCCAGAGGTTCGGCCCCTCGAGGCGCTCGTAGTCGGCGACGCCGGGCCCGGCGGGAACGGCCGGTCGGTCGATGCCGATGTCGACCTGCTCGCGGTAGTCGACGTCGCCGTTGGTGAGCTCGGCGCCGAAGCGGGTGTAGCCGCGGAACTGCGGGCTGAGGGTGTTCTCGATCGCGAGCTTCTCCTCCTCCGGCAGGTCGAAGAAGCGGCGGGAGACGGCGACGACGTCGTCGAGGAGGTCCTGGGGCACGCCGTGGCCGACGAGGTAGAAGAAGCCCACGTCGTGCGTGGTCTCCCGGAGGTCGCGGCGGAAGGCGGCGGCCTCCGCCTCCCCCTGGTCGAGGCGGGACAGGTCGAGGATCGGCAGGGAATCGGTCATGCACCGACTCTCGCGCACGAACCTGCACAGCAGTCGATTGTTACGACAACCAAAACGGCGGGCCCCGCCACGGCACGGAAGAGGGTTCCTCCGCGCCGCGACCGGGCCCGCCGTGAGCGCCGAGTGTTACGGCGTGGGCATGCCGCCGTTGACGTGCAGCGTCTCGCCGACGACGTAGCTCGACTCCGGGGAGGCGAGGAACACGTAGGCGGGAGCGAGCTCGGCCGGCTGGCCCCAGCGTCCGAGCGGCGTCTGCGAGCCGACCTCGGGCAGCTTGTCGGACGGCTGGCCGCCCGCGGTCTGCAGCGGCGTCCAGATCGGGCCCGGGGCGACGACGTTCACGCGGATCCCCTTGGGCGCGAGCTGCTGCGCGAGCGCCTTCGAGAACGTGTTGATCGTGGCCTTCGTGCTGGCGTAGTCGACCAGCATCGGCGACGGCTGGTAAGCCTGGATCGACGAGGTGCTGATGATCGCGGAGCCCGGGGCGAGGTGCGGCACGGCCGCCTTCGTCATCCAGAACATCGCGTAGACGTTGGTCTTGAAGGTCTCGTCGAACTGCTCGTCCGAGAGCTCGAGGAAGTCCTCGACGTGCTGCTGCTTGCCCGCGTTGTTGACGAGGATGTCGAGTCCGCCCAGGCCCTCGACGGCCTTCGCGACGGCGCCCACCGCGAAGTCGTGGTCGGTGATGTCGCCGGGGATGGCGACGGCGGTGCGGCCGGCCTCCTCGATCAGCGCGACGACCTTCTTCGCGTCGGACTCCTCCTCGGGGAGGTAGACGATCGCGACGTCGGCGCCCTCGCGGGCGTAGGCGATGGCGACGGCCGCGCCGATGCCCGAGTCGCCTCCGGTGACGAGCGCCTTGCGCCCGGTCAGGCGGCCGGAGCCGCGGTAGCTCGACTCGCCGCGGTCGGCGGGGTCGTCCATCTTCGAGTCGAGGCCGGAGCCCTCCTGGTACTGGGCCTCCGTGTCGATGTCGGCGAACATCGCGGTCGGGTCTTGGAACGTGTACTGGTCGTTCTGCGGAGTCTGGTCGTTCTGCGAGGTCATGTCTCGACGCTAGGCGCGCGGGATCGGCGACCGCGCGTGCTTGACAGCCCCGATCCGCCAGGACACAGGAGGTCTTCAGGAGCCGCGAGGCTTCCCGGATCGGGGAGAATGGTGCGGTGACCCGCGACGACTCCCTGTCCTTCGACACCACGGCGCCGCTGCCCGGCTGGCAGCACGCCTACTCCGGCAAGGTGCGCGACCTCTACACCCCCGACGACGCCGACCCCGTGCTCGGCGCCGACCGCATGCTCGTCGTCGCCAGCGACCGGGTCAGCGCGTACGACGCGGTCCTCGAGCCCGGGATCCCCGGCAAGGGCGAGCTGCTGACCACGCTCTCCCTCTGGTGGTTCGCGCAGCTCTCCGACGTCCCCAACCATCTGATCCCGGGCGCGATCCCCGAGGCGGTCCGCGGCCGGTCGATGCTGGTGAAGACGCTCGACATGTTCCCGATCGAGTGCGTCGTGCGCGGCTACCTCTCCGGCAGCGGCTGGAAGGAGTACCGGGAGACGGGCTCCGTCTGCGGCGTCCCGCTCCCCGAGGGCCTCCAGGACGGCGACGCGCTCCCCGAGCCGATCTACACCCCGGCCTGGAAGGCCCCGCAGGGCGAGCACGACGAGAACATCACCTTCGAGCGCACGGTCGAGATCGTCGGGGAGGAGGCCGCGGAGGCGCTGCGCACCCTCTCGCTCGCCGTCTTCCGCGAGGCGTCCACCATCGCCCTGGCCCGCGGCGTGCTGCTGGCCGACACGAAGTTCGAGTTCGGGGTCGACCGCGGGACTGGAGTCGTCACCCTCGGCGACGAGGTCCTCACGAGCGACTCCTCCCGCTACTGGGACGCCGACGACTACGACGCCGGCATCCGCGGCCGCTCGTTCGACAAGCAGATCGTGCGCGACTGGCTCTCCGACAACTGGGACGGCCAGGGCCTCCCGCCGACCCTCCCGTCCGAGATCGTCGAGCGCACGGCCGCGCGCTACCGCGAGCTCATCGAGCGTCTCACGCGCTGAGGCACCGGAACGACCTGTGGACGATCACCACCCTCGCGTCCGGCTGGAGGCCCGCGGCGAGGATCCGGACGAGGCGCGGCACAGCCTTGCGCGGCTCTACAACGGCGACGAGTGGCGCGCCGCCACCACCGCGGCCGACTTCAGCTACCGCTACGCGGCCATCGGCGACGGCGGGATGACCCTCCGCACCTCGCGGATGTCCGGGCGCCTCGCGGGCGGCGTGGGCGACTCGGACGACGTCGTCGTGCAGTGGATCGTGGGCGGCTCCGGCCGGATCGACGTCGGCCGCGCCTCGATCGCGATGGAGGAGAACCGTCCCGTCCTCTTCCCCGTCGGCCGGCCGTTCGCCTTCGACTACGTCGACTTCGACCAGCGCCTGGTGCACCTCGACCGGGGAGTGGTCGACCGGGTCGCCGCCGAGCGCGGCCTCGTCGGCTCCCTCGTCTTCGACTCCGAGCACCGCCCCGACGCCGCGGCGATCCGCCGCTGGCGCACGGCCGTCGCCGACTCCGCCCGCGCGCTGCGCAGCGAGCGCGTCGAGCCGCTGCTCTGGGACGAGCTCACCCGTGCCACGGCCTCCGCGCTGCTCGACCTCTACCCTCCGGAGTCCGCTCCGGTCCCGCCCGAGCTCCTCGCCCCCCGGAACGCACGGATCCGCACGGCCGTCGAGTACGTGCACGCCCACTGCAGCGAGCCGATCGGCCCCGCCGAGATGGCGGCGGCGTCGGGCCTGACCGTCCGGGGCCTGCAGTCCGCGTTCCAGCGGGTGCTCGGGATGCGCCCGATCGCCTACCTGCGCCTGGTGCGGCTCGACCGCGCCCGAGTGGAGCTGGCGGCGAGCCCGCCCCACGGGACGACGGTCGCCACCGTCGCCCGGCACTGGGGCTTCGGGAACGCGGGCCGCTTCAGCGCGGCCTACGCGGAGCGGTTCGGCGAGTCGCCGAGCGCCACCCTGCAGAGCTGATCAGTCGACGAGCTCGGGCGGCGGCTGCCCCTCGAGGATGCGGCTGAGGCCGTCGAGCAGCACCGCGACGGTCGCGGCCTCCGACTCGGGCACCTTCGCGACCATCGCGCGGATCTGCTCGTAGGTCGGGTCGTCGGTGCCGACGATGGCCTTCTGCGCGCGCTCCGTCAGGCAGAGGATGCGGCCGCGGCCGTCGGACGGGTCGGGAGTGCGGTCCACGTAGCCGGCGCGGGCGAGGCGGTCGACGAGGAGGGAGACGGCCGCCGTCGTGATCGACAGGGCCGCGGCCAGGTCGACGGCGCGGACGATCTCGTCGCGCCGCTCCCCGACCCCGATCAGCCGCAGGGCCGCGAGATCCGTGGCGCCTATGCCCAGGCGGCGCTCCACGCGGCCGTCGTAGTCGCGCTCCGCCGTGCGCAATCGCGTGAGCAGAGCGAACAGGTCTGGCCGAGCGTCCATCGAGGTGCACCTTCCGAGCGGCAGGCGCCCCGGACGGGAACTCGCTGCTCCCATCGAACCACTTCTCCGGCGATCGGACGGCGTGTGTCCCGAAAGCGCAGTCGGCGCCGAGACTGTTAGTCAACCGACTTAGCAATACCTAGTGTCGACGGTGCGGCACGCCTTCCGTGCGCCGCCGACGGTGAGGAGGTGCGCGCGATGGGACGACTGCTCTACGGCGCACCCGCCAGCTCGCACTCCTTCGAGGACCGCGCCCTGGCCCACCTCCAGACCGTGATCACCTCGCGGTTCCGCCGCGGCGAGGGCTTCCTCCTGACGATCGAGGACGCCGAGGGCCGCCGGTCCGAACTGTGGCTGCACCCCGGCATCCCCACCCGCTACGAGTACGACGGCACCGCCTCGATCGAGCTGAACCCGCACTGGCTGCGCGAGCTCTCCAACGCCTCGAACGGCCGCCTCGGCCTCCACCTCCTCCCCGAAACCTCGTCGCCCGACGACCTCTCCGTGAAGAAGATCCCCGCATGAGCGACCACAACGGCACACTGTTCCGGCGCGGAGGCACCGTCCGCTTCGTCCGCTGGATCTCGTCCCGCGACGGCGGCTGGGCCCCCGAGATCGTCCAGGGGCGCTACCTCGAGCGCGACGACCGCGGCTGGCTGGTCGAGATCGAGGGCACCCCCACGGTGCTCGCGAAGGACGACTGGGCCGTCTACCGCTGACCGGCCGTGCGCTCGGCGTACTGTTGAGCAGGTGCGTTCTCGTGATCGCCGCGGCATCACCTCGGCTCCCCTCCTCCTGACGACCATCGGAACGACGAGCCTCGTCTTCCTCTGCGCGTTCGAGTCGCTCGCCGTGACGACGATCATGCCGATCGTCAGCGCCGATCTCGACGGCCGCGCCCTCTACCCCCTGGCCTTCGCGGCGACGCTCGCCGCCGCCGTGGTCGGGATGGTCGCGGCCGGCTCCTCGGCCGACCGCCGCGGCCCGACGCCGTCGCTCGTGGTCGCGATCCTGCTCTTCACCCTGGGCCTCGTCGCCGCGGGTGCCGCGCAGTCGATGCCGGTCTTCGTGGCGGCCCGCCTGCTGCAGGGGCTGGGCAGCGGAGGGATCACCGTCACCCTCTACGTGCTCGTCGCGCGGGTCTACCCGAGCGAGCTGCATCCGAGGATCTTCGGCGCCTTCGCCGCGGCCTGGGTCGTGCCGTCGCTGGTGGGGCCGCTGGTGGCCGGAGTCGTCGCCGAGCTCGCGAGCTGGCACTGGGTCTTCTTCGGAGTCGTCGCCCTGGTGGCCCTCGCGAGCGCCGCGATCGCGCCGACGCTCCGCTCGCTCGAGCCGCGCGAGCGCCTCCCCTTCGATCGCCGGGCAGTGGGCCGCATCGCCCGCGCCGTGGTCGTCTCGGCCGGAGTCGTCGTGCTGAGCACGAGCGCCGAGCTCGCGCCCGACCTCGCCGGGCTCCTGGCCGCGGCCGCCGTGGTGGTCGTGGTCGTGGCGGTTCGCGCGCTCCTGCCCGCGGGCACGCTGCGCGCCCGGGGCGTCCTGCCGTCGGTGATCCTCCTCCGCGCCCTCGTCGCCGCGGCGTTCTTCGGCACCGAGGTCTACCTGCCGCTGCTGCTCTCGGAGCAGTACGGCCTGCCGCCCTGGCTCTCGGGCGCCATGCTCACCGCGGGCGCCGTCTCCTGGGCTCTCGGCTCGAACATCCAGGGACGCCCGGGTACCCGCCTCAGCCACGGCGGAGCGATGCGGCTCGGCACGTCGCTCGTGCTCGCCGGCATCGGAGTCGTGCTGCTCGTCACGGTGCTCGCCCTCAGCCCGATCGTCGCGGGCGTGGGCTGGTTCCTGGCCGGCGGCGGCATGGGCACGATGTTCCCGCGGATGGGGACGATGACGCTCGCGCTCTCCGCTCCGGGCCGGGAGGGCTTCAACAGCTCGGCCCTGCAGATCGCCGACTCGACCGGCGCCTCGGTCTCCCTCGCGCTGACGGGCCTCCTCGCGGCGGCGGTCACCGGGCTGATCGGGGCCGGGACCGGGGTCTTCGCCGCGACCTTCTCGTACGCCGCACTGATCGCGATCGTCGCGGTCGGTCTGGCCGGCCGGCTCGACGGGCTCCTGCGCCGCGAGGGACGCCGGGAGCCCGCCGAGCAGGCTCAGCTGTAGAGCGACTCCGGCACGTCGAGGCCGTAGATCGCGCGGCCGGACGACCAGATCACCGAGCAGGCGGCCCGGAGCAGATCGGTCGCGTCGTCGCCGGCGTCCACGATCACCACGGAGTCGCCGTCGAGGCGGACCTTGGCGCCGCGGACGGCGTGCGTGCCGTTCCGCGAGACCGTCGTCGCCGGGTAGGGCAGGTGCAGCTCGCGCAGGTCGCCGAGGATGTACGTCGGCCGGAGCTTCGGCTCCGCGGCGAGGAGCTGCTTGGCCCGGTCGATCCCGGTGAGCACGTGGGCGCTCTCCATGTCGGCGCCGTTCGCGCCGGCGATGTCGGTGTCGAGCCGGTCGCCGAGGAACAGCGGGTTCGTCGAGCCGAAGCGCGCGGTCGCCGCGTCGAAGATGGCCCGCTCGGGCTTGCCCGCGACGACCGGGAGCCGACCGACCGCGGTGTGCACGGCCGAGACGAGGGTCCCGTTGCCCGGGGCGATGCCGCGGGCGACGGGGATCGTCCAGTCGGTGTTCGTCGCGACCCACGGGATCCCCGTGTGGAGCGCGAACGAGGCCTCGGCCAGCTGCTCCCAGCCGACCGTGGGCGCGAAGCCCTGGATGACCGCCGCCGGCGAGTCCTCCGCGCTGCGCGTCACGGTGAACCCGGCGCGCTCGACCTCGGAGGTGAGGCCCTCCGCCCCGACGACGAGGATCGTCGAGCCGACCGGCACCAGGTCGGCGAGCAGCACGACCGCTGCCTGCGGGGAGGTGACGACGTCCTCGGGCCGGACGCTCAGCCCCAGCTCGGAGAGGTGCCCGGCGACGGACGCGTCCGTGCGGGAGGCGTTGTTGGTGATGTAGCCGACCCGCAGCGTCTCGGCCGCTCGGTTGAGGCTCTCCACCGCGAAGGGGATCGCGTCGGCACCCTTGTAGACGACCCCGTCGAGGTCGGCCAGGACGGAGTCGCGGCCGTCGAGCGGGGTGGGCTCAGTCCTGCTGCTGCGGAACATCGGCGTCCTCCTCGGTGGTGTCGGCGGATTCGACCGACTCGTCGGCGGTCGGGTCAGCCGAGTCGAGAGCCTCATCCGGGTCCGTCTCGGCGAGATCGTCGGACTCGAGGGACTCGTCCGCGAAGGTCGGCTCGTCCGTGTCTACGACGTCGGCGTCGGCGTCAGCGCTCGCGTCGGCGTCGTCCGCGTCGTCTTCGTCGGCGATCTCCTCGGAGACGGTCCGCCGGGCGTCGTCCTCGTCCGCGTCGTCGACGGCGGTCGGGCCTTCCTCGTCGTCCAGGTAGTCGTCCGCGTCGTCGACCGCGGTCCCTTCCTCGGCGCGATCGGGAGCGGACGCGGCGTCGGCCGACTCGTGCTCCTCCTCGATCACCTCGATCGTCTCGTCGTCACCGCCGCCCTCGGCCGCGAAGACGGCCTGCGCCGCGATGTCGGCGCGACGCTGCCACTCGGCCGCCTCCTCGGAGCGGCCGACCTCCTCGAGGACGAGTGCGTAGGCGGCGAAGAGATCCGGGCTGTACGAGAACGCGCGGTCCGGGTCCAGCTGCGGGATCTCGAGCTCCATGAGAGCGAGCTCCGCCTGCCCGAGGTCGAGGCGGGCGCCGGACATGGCGATCGCCAGCGACACCTGCGCGCCGGGGCTCAGCGTGGTGCGGTCGATCGACCGTCCCAGCTCGAGCGCCTTGTCGGGTCGGCCGACGCCGCGCTCGGAGTCGACCATCAGTGGCACCTGCTCGTCCGAGCCGGAGATCCGACGGAAGGTCCGCAGCTCGCGCAGCGCCAGGGCGAAGTCGCCCGTCGCGTACGCCGAGATGGCCAGCGACTCGCGGACCACGGCGATGCGTCCCGCGCGGCGTGCCGCCGAGAGCACGTGGCGGTGCGCCAGCTCGGGGTCCTCCTCGAGGAGGCGGCCGGCCATCACCAGGTGACGGGCGACCCATTCGGCGTTGTCCTTCGAGAGCGTGCGCAGCTCGTTGCGGGCGACCTTGTCGAGGTCCTTGGCCTGCACGTCGTCCGGAAGGTCCGGGTCGTCGTGGCGCGGACGCACCGACTGGAGGGAGCGCCGCTCGCGCTCCTCCTCGGTGAGCTCCGGCTCCTCGCGGGGGCCGCCGCGTCCGCCGCCGAAGCCCTCGCGTCCGCGTCCGCCGCCCTGGCGGTCTCCGCCGCCCCGACGATCGTCCGACCACGGCCGGCTTCCGCCGTCGCGCGATCCACCGCGGAACGGCGGACGCGAGTCCCCGTCACGCTGCGGACGAGAGTCGCCACCACCACGGTAGGAAGGGCGGGAGTCACCATCCCGCTGCGGACGCGAATCTCCACCTCCACGGTAAGGAGGACGAGAGTCACCGTCCCGCTGCGGACGAGAGTCGCCACCGCGATAGGGAGGCCGGGAGTCACCGTCCCGCTGCGGACGCGAGTCGCCACCGCGATAGGGAGGACGCGAGTCACCGTCCCGCTGCGGACGGGAGTCCCCACCTCCACGGTAAGGAGGACGGGAGTCCCCATCGCGCTGCGGACGGGAATCCCCACCACCACGGTAAGGAGGACGAGAGTCACTGTCACGCTGCGGACGAGAGTCGCCGCCACCGCGGTACGGAGGACGCGAGTCACCATCACGCTGCGGACGAGAGTCGCCACCGCGATAAGGAGGACGAGAGTCCCCATCGCGCTGCGGACGGGAATCCCCACCACCACGGTAAGGAGGACGAGAGTCACCATCGCGCTGCGGACGGGAATCCCCACCACCACGGTAAGGAGGACGAGAGTCACCATCGCGCTGCGGACGCGAATCCCCACCACCACGGTACGGAGGACGAGAGTCCCCGTCACGCTGCGGACGGGAGTCCCCATCACGCTGCGGACGGGAGTCCCCACCACCACGGTACGGAGGACGAGAGTCCCCGTCGCGCTGCGGACGGGAATCGCCACCACCGCGGTACGGAGGACGCGAGTCACCATCACGCTGCGGACGGGAGTCGCCACCGCCACGATAGGGAGGACGAGCATCACCGTCGCGGCGGGGGCGGGAATCGCCCGAGCCGCCGCGATCGTTCGAGGAGCGGCCGGGGCCGCCGGCGCGAGGCGGCCGCTCGTCACGACGTCCGGAGTCCCGGTCGTTGCGGTCGGATCCTGAGTCGTCCATGCGTTCCTCGCCTGTCGTGGTGATGCTCTGTGGAGTTGACCCGCCCGAGGGCGAGGAGGACGGCCGTAACCGTCGCACCACCCTAACCCGCACCGAGCTCCAGTGAGCAGCGGGGATCCGAGGTGGTGGTTAAACAGCGATGGCCACCCATTTCTGGGTGGCCATCGTGAATGGTGTCCGGCGGTGTCCTACTCTCCCACAGGGTCCCCCCTGCAGTACCATCGGC